>NZ_JHEG04000001.1:5098320-5276193 GCF_000760695.4 Tolypothrix bouteillei VB521301
TTTTTTACTACTTATCCGGATGCCCTGGTTAATCTAAGAACAATGTAGTGGTAGATGCACCCTGATAACTGACTCCCCTGGATAGCTTTTTAGCTACTAGGGGTCTTTTTTTTAGTGAGATAAATAACACCCTCTTTCGCAAGTTGTCCGGACACTCTGGTTATTCTTAGGACCAGAGTAGTGGTAGATGCACCCTGATAATTGACTGCCTAGTGGACTTTCGGCTACTAGGGCTTTTTTTTGGAGACGCACAATACCCAAATTTCTTCTAACTTTTCCGGATAACCCTGGTTAAGCCGAGAACATAATAAATGGTAGATGCAGCCTAAACAACTAACTCCCCTGTTTAGCTCGAGCGGCTGTTAGGGGTTTTTGACCTAAGCTATAAAAAACACCCAGTAACCCCAATTTAGAGCGGAACGCAGTAAATGGTAGATTTACCTTGCTCTTAGACTCCTCTGGTCAGCTATAAGCTTCTAAACTATACACATTATTTTTGGCACAAAAATCCGAAAAATTACATAAATTTTTGGCAAAGTTTCCGGAGTTCCCTGGTTAAGCTTAGAACATAGTACCTTGTTAGATTCACCATCATAACTCAATTCTTCAACTACCTAACAACTAGCAAAAAATTTTTAGATTTTTTATAGATCGAGAAATATACTTGTTCTCATTAAAGTACACGCCTGACTGCGAATCTTTCAGAAGACTCAATGAAAGTATTTCTTAATCTATGTACTGCCTGTAACTAAGCGATATTAGGTGTTTGAGCCACCATTTGCCAACAACATCCCAAAAGGAAGTCAGTGTCAGGTCTGTCGAACTCATAATTAAAGCTAGGGATTTTGAACTTTAGCAGAAAAGTGTTCTCCGTTCCCCGCAGAATTTTACAATTATTAATATTTTTTCTAAAATTCTTGACTTTGTATCCTGGTATGGTACTCTTTGGACAAAAAGTTTATCTTTTGCCAGTACATTGTAGAGTGATGGGCTTATGAGTTTAGCTGTGATTAAGTTTTCATCAGAAGACTGCGGCATTTGTCACAAGATGTCCTTTTACGACCAGAAAGTTGCTGAAGAACTGGGTCTGGAGTTTATTAGCGTGAAAATGCAAGATACAGCGACTTACCGCAAGTATCGAAAAATTTTGCTAACTCAATATCCTGATAAATCAGAAATGGGATGGCCTACCTACATTGTCTGTGATTCACCGGAAGGGGAATTTCAGATTATTGGAGAGGTAAAAGGGGGTCATCCCAAGGGAGAATTTAGAACTCGTTTGCAAGCAGTTCTAGATTCGGGTCAAGCTAATTAGGAATCAATTAGCTCAAAAGATTTAACTTCGAGAACGGGGCCAATCATCGCTGCAGTCATCACATCTTTGCGAATTTCCCCTGTAACTTTTGCGTGTTGTCCCGATTTCAGTAAATTTTTGTCAGCACCTCTGAGGATTTCATAGGTGGTTCCTTCATTAGTAACTAACGCCCAAGCGCCAGTTCCAATGTCGCGACGTTCAATACTGCCTGTAACTGTAATGCTCATTGGTTAATTGTTAGTTATTAGTGGTTGGTGGTTAGCGATCGGTATTGACTAACCACTATCTACTATCCACTAACTACTAACCACTAACCACTGACTTTAGGTAGTTTTAACTGCTAAACGTGCTAAACCAAAACATAGCAAGGCATTAACACTCAGGAAAAGACGCGCAACAATACCACTACCCATTCCCCATACTGCTGGGTCTATTGCTGCACTCACTGCCAAGCAAGCTGCGACACCGATTGATGTACCAATGGCAAACCACTTCCAGTCCCGGTGTCCTAGTAGTAGAGCTATCAGAATCAAGGGAATCAAGACACTTGCAAACAAAGGGTTAAGAGCATTTGTTCCTTGGAGGCTATTGCCTAACTCAGGGATAGAACTTCCCAATAAACGGAAAGGCCATTGAGGAAGGTCAAAGATATAAAGTCCCTTAAAGGGGAACAAACCAGAACTACCAGCAATTAAACCGAACGAAAGACTCCAACCCCAGCTGAATGGAAAGTAAACCCGTAAAAACCAAGCTAGGAGATAGGAACCAAGGACCATCAAAATCTTAGGTAACAGAGCTACAGCACCGCCATCAATCCAGAAACGGGGGTTGAGATAGCCGTTATCGCGCAACCAACGGAAGAAGTCTTGGAAACTAATTTGTCCGTGAGTGGCAAGTTTCACTGCTGCTTCTGCATTGAGTTGCCCAGCACCATAGTAGTTCAAACTATCATCTTCAATCGTTCTCACTGACTGCTGGAGAACCTCTGCAACTCGGTCTGGTTCTTTCACTCCGGCTGCTCTAATTAACGCAGCAACACCAGCAACGTGAGGGGCTGCCATACTGGTTCCTTGATATCCCCTAAATACAGCAGCACCATTGTCTGGATCGATTGTTTCTTGCAAAATCTTCCCAGCATCGCTACCACCAGGAGCGGAGATATCAACTCCAGCACCGTAGTTAGAGTATGGAGCTTTCTCGCCATCTGGACCGATCGCAGAAACACCAATAACATGGGGATAACGCGCCGGATAAGCCGCAGAATTCTCATTTTCATTACCAGCGGCTGCAATTATCACCACACCTTTGCTGTAGGCGTAATCAATTGCTTCCTTCATCAACTGGCTTTCTCCGCCACCGCCCAAACTCATGTTAATAACGTCTGCACCGTTGTCAGCAGCAAACTTAATCGCTTCAGCTATATCAGCTACGGTTCCGCCACCGTAAGCACTCAGAACCTTTAAAGGCATCAGTTTTGCTTCGTAGGCAATTCCTGCAACTCCATAGTTATTATTGGTGGCTTGAGCGATCGTACCAGCAACATGGGTGCCATGTCCGTTATCGTCATCGGCTTCTGCGCGATCGTTCACAAAATCGTACCCAGGGACAAATTTTGTTGCATCCAAGTCAGGCACGCGAGTTACACCAGTGTCAATCACTGCGACGGTAACGCCGTTACCTTTATTTTGACTCCACGCACCCTCTATACTGATATTGTGAAGGTTCCACTGCTTGCTGTACATTGGATCGTTAGGTCCGCTTACAGCTTTCTCCGTTGGAGCTTGCAGTACTGATAAGTCTTCAGTGCAATCAGCTTTCCCAGGTTGGGGAATTTTATAGATATAATTGGGCTCAATAAATTCCACCGCTTTCGCGAGTTGCGACTTTCTCAGTTGTTGGAGTCGCTGTTTATCACCCTTAATGATATACACATTCTCCTTGGCGGAAAATTTGTTATCAAGTTGAGGGGTGACGTGGTACTGTTCGGCTAGTGCTTGCAAATCCTGTTGCAAGACTTCCTGAGGAATATCTTCGCGAAAATTTAACAAAATTGTATTGAATTCACCATTGGCTGCCAATCCCTGAAAACCAAACAGGGCAACACCCAAACCAATGATAAACAAGCCAAATATTATAAGCTTTCTCATCTCAAACGAACACCGCTTCTTGCCAGGTTGCTCACTAACATAACTCAAACAAGACCGTTATTGGTGAATTTTGCATTAAAATTAAAATCCTTAAGCAAACCTCAGGAATTTTTAAAAATGGAACGCGGTCTTCTGTGGTTACCCCTATTAGTCGCATTCTTTTGGTTGGCTTGGCAAGGCTCGAAAGAGTATCAAAAAATTGAAGCCTACCGTACTTGGGCAGAGCAATTTGAAAAAGCTAAGTACGATATTTATTCAGTTTTAGGTCAAAAGGGTTCCCAAATAACTTGGGGCAAACCTACTCCAAAAGGTCCGGTTAAACTAGAAACATTTTCTTTGCTTGATGTCCAAGAAATCCATCTTCTAGTAGATGACAAATTCGTAGATTTAGTCAATATTCCAGAGAAGGGTCGTACTATTGAGTTAGAATTTGTTTTTAGCGATCGCTCTCAATCTGTGCGCGTACCTTTTACAGAGATTCCCCTAGCTGCACAATGGGGGAAGTATCTACAGTCATTGGTGAGTAGTTAGTAGTGAGTCCAGTCCCAGAAGGGGGTTTCCCACGCCCCCGGAACTGGCAAACCCAAAGGGTTAGTGGTAGCTTTTTACTACTAACTACTAACGACTAACCCTGATTATGGACACCAGCATATCACCCACAATACCCGTTGCTTTAACGATCGCTGGTTCTGATAGCGGTGGAGGTGCGGGTATTCAAGCCGATTTGCGAACTTTTGCTTTTCACTGCGTCCACGGTACAAGTGCTATCACCTGTGTTACAGCACAGAATACTTTAGGTGTTATGGGGGTGGAGGCAATACCGCCACAGGCTGTGGTCGCACAAATCAATGCAGTGTGTGATGATATTGGCGTGCAAGCAGCAAAGACGGGAATGTTACTGAATAAGGAAATTATTGCTGCTGTTGCAGAACTTGTGGAAGTTTTGCAAATTCCCAACTTGGTCGTCGATCCAGTTATGGTATCCCGTACAGGAGCTCAGTTACTAGATGATGATGCTGTAAAGAATCTCCGCAATCTTTTAATTCCTAAAGCAGCACTTGTAACACCAAATCGCTATGAAGCCCAAATTTTAAGTGGTTTTCCCATTAATTCCCTAGATGACATGAGGGCTGCATCTCAAATCATTCACCGCAATACAGGTGTGAAGGTCGTTTTAGTAAAGGGTGGCGGTATGCAAGGTAGTCTGTGTGGAGTAGATGTTTGGTTCGACGGACATCATATGGAAACTTTAACAACCAAACACGTTGAGACGAAAAATACTCACGGTACTGGTTGTACCCTTTCAGCAGCGATCGCCGCCAATTTGGCTCTTGGAAAGGACTTGATAACAGCAGTCAAGCAAGCAAAGGAGTATGTTACCACTGCACTGTCATACTCGCTGGCTATTGGCAAAGGTCAAGGTCCTGTGGGACACTTTTTTCCTTTATTAATTAAGTAGGGAATTGGGGACAACAGAGAGGGGACAAGGAGGACAAAGTAGACAAAAAGGAAGAAATTTCTACCTTGTCTTCCTTGTCTACCCACTCTCCCTTGTCCCCCTCGTCCCCAGTCCCCAATTTCCTTGTGTATTTAGTCACAAAACTGTACATTAAGATTCTTCTCCTTAAGGGCATTTTTCCATTACTCTTAAGCTTAGTTTCTGAGGCTGAGTATCTTCGATCGCAGTCTCTTATTGTTCAATTACATTAAATTGTGATAAGAATCCTCTAATGCGTGCAACGACAGGTTCCGTTAACAACACACCATCAAGTGCAACCACTCCAAGTTACTCCCCCTCTGTACCCCTTTCCGTGTACCGAGATTTGACTTCTGAGTTGCACGCTGTTCGGGCAAATCTAGATTCTCTTTCAGCCCAGAATCAACAACTCGTGCAAGAGAATGAGTTACTTCGACAGGAAATTTCTAAAGCTGTTGAGTCTATCTTGCATTTGCAAAAACTGGTTGATTCTCAGCCTAAAGTTAGTTACTATCAAGCTCCTCCACCATCTTCTCACGATTCAAAACCTCACGCAAAAAGACAGATGGCGCAACATAATGCCAAGAAGCAAGTTGTTCGCCCGCGTCCTCTTGTCGTTACAAATGAAGTAGAAGTTGATATTCCGACTCCACAATCCGTCTATGTAGAAGAGCAGGAAGCAAGCTATTATCTTCAGGATGAACCAGAACCTTCACAACTTAATAGCTGGTGGTTTATAGTAGCTATCTTGTTCATTATTGTTATGGGTTTTGGTGCTGGTTATTTAATTGTACGTCCCTTGCTGGGACAACATACTCGTTAAGAATGCTTTCATAACCCTAACTAATGACTGTGTTGTGTTAAATAATACCAATTTGAACCCAGAACGTAACAGAGAGTAGGGTGAGATGAATCCAGATCGGGCTTTCTCAATCCAAAATCTAGAGTCTAAAATCCAAAATGGTATAAGCTACAAACAAATAAAAATCGCTCGTCAAAGTCAGAGAATCTGCTTAGATAGAATACGTACAACTTTAGGAGAAAAAAATGAAGAAAGTTGAGGCTATTATTCGTCCCTTCAAGCTTGATGAGGTGAAAATTGCTTTGGTCAATGCTGGTATAGTTGGGATGACAGTTTCTGAAGTACGAGGTTTTGGACGGCAGAAGGGTCAAACCGAACGCTATCGGGGTTCTGAGTACACTGTAGAGTTTTTGCAAAAACTTAAAGTGGAAATTGTTGTTGAAGATAACCAGGTAGACATGGTTGTAGATAAAATTATTGCAGCTGCTCGTACTGGCGAAATTGGTGATGGTAAAATCTTTATCTCGCCAGTCGAACAAGTGGTGCGAATTCGTACTGGCGAAAAAAATACAGAAGCAGTATAAGGGGTTCGCTAACGGCTAATGGCTAATGGTGAGACTAGCCCTGTAGGCGGTGAGTCCAGTGCTGCAGGCGGGTTTCCCGCCGTAGGCAACTGGCGTATAGCCCTTGCGGGCATAGCCTGCGGCATCGCGGAGCGTCTCCGCTCCTGAGATACCCGAAGGGGTCTCCCGCCGTAGGGGACTAGCGTATAGCCCTTGCGGGCATAGCCTGCGGCATCGCGGAGCGTCTCCGCTCCTGAGATACCCGAAGGGCAATTAGCTATTAGCTATTAGCTATTAGCTATTAGCTATTGTCTCTAACTTTTGAAGTAAAGTATCAAACGCTTTACCTCTATGACTGATCGAACGCTTCATTTCTGGTGTCATCTCTGCATAGGTTAATTGCATCTGAGGAACATAAAAAACTGGATCGTAGCCGAAGCCACCAGTACCACGAGGTTCATAAAGAATTTCCCCGTGACATATGCCTTCTGTTTGTAAAGCAATAGTACCATCCGGACGGGCGATCGCAATGGCACAAACAAACTGAGCTTCCCGATTTGGTGTATCGCCTAATTCTCTCAATAATCTGGCAATGCGATCGCTATCGGTTGTTCCATAACGAGCAGAATACACTCCAGGCGCACCGTTTAAAGCGTCTACTTGCAAGCCAGAATCATCGGCTATTGCCCAATTTCCTGTGGCTTTTGCGACTTGAGATGCTTTTAAACAAGCATTGGCTGCAAATGTTTCTCCCGTTTCTTCTACTTCTAATTCTTGCGGTTTAAGGGTTAATTCCCAATTAGCATTAGCCAGGTAAGCTTGCATTTCGCGCAATTTTCCTGGATTTCCTGTTGCTACAACAAGTAATGTCATAAATGATGAATTATAAATGATGAATTATGAATTAAAAATTAGCACAATTCATCATTCATCATTCATCATTCATACTTTATTCCGCCCAATCTTTTGCCCAAGCAAGAGTTTGATGCACTTGTTCGAGGGTAGGGGCTTCGCAATACAGACGCAAAACTGGTTCGGTTCCGCTAAAACGAATCATTAACCAACTGTTATCGGCTAAGCGGAATTTGTAACCATCTATGGTTTGGCAATCAATAACTGATTTTCCGGCAATTTCCGTCAGAGGTTGGGTTTGTAGTTGTTCTAGAAGACGCGATCGCACTTCCATGCTAGACAATGGTAAATCGATGCGATCGTATGCGGAAGTAAAGCTGGTTTGTTCCTGTAGGTGACGGTAATAGTCACCCAGATCTAGCCCTGATTCCACAATGGCTTCTAGTACATACAATGCTGAAAGCAGTGCATCTCGTTCGGGAATGTGACTTCCGTAGCCAATTCCTCCGGACTCTTCTCCACCCAACAGCACCTCTGCTTCTAGCATTCTATCGGCAATGTACTTGTAACCTACTGGTGTTTCAAATACTGACAAATTATAAAGAGCCGCTAAGCGAGGAATCAAATCAGATCCACTTACGGTTTTGACGATTTCACCTTTAAAACTGCGTCTTAAAGTCAAATGGTCAATGAGTATGGGGACTAATACTTGCGAACTGAGAAAATTTCCTTCTCCATCTACGGCTGCAATGCGATCGCTGTCTCCATCAAATACCAAACCGACCGTTAAACTAGAGGGAGTGATTTCTCGATGATGGCGCATCACCTCAAACAAGTGTGAAAGGTATTTAGGCAGAGGTTCTGGCGCACCTCCTTCAAACAGAGGATCGCGATTGCTGTTAATCTCTTTTACTTCATTGCCAAGTAGCATTGCCAACCCACCTGCGGCGGCTCCATGCATCACGTCGCCAAATACCGTCAGTTTCCCTGAAGAAATCGCATCACGAATTTTAGTAATATTAACTTTGCCTTCTAACGCGTCACAGTAACTTTGCCAAGGATTAAAGTGTTCTATTTTACCTGGTTTTGATACTGGTGGTATTTCTTGAGTTAACAGTGCTTCTATTTGTTTTGTCACTTCAGGGGGTACAGAACCACCGAAGGCGCTTTTCACTTTTAAGCCCAAATATTTTCCAGGATTGTGACTTGCAGTAATTACCAATGCCCCTAACGCATTTTGTTGCTTTGCTGCCCAACTAAAAGCCGGGGTTGGAGCATAAGTGTCTGTCAGTAGCACATCGAACCCAGATGCTGATACAACCTCAGCAACTTTACGAGCAAAGTCTTCTGCCATAAAGCGTCTGTCGTGTCCCACAACGATTTTACGGCTACCTACTTTTTCTCCATATGTATCAAATAAAACTTTTGCAGCTATCGGCGCAACTAGAGCTACGCGTTCAAAGGTGAACTCATCTGCAATGACGCCACGCCAGCCATCTGTCCCAAACTTGATTGAGTTAGTTGCAACTCGCATCGAGGTATCCCAACTTCCTAACATCGGATTGTAACATTTACATAGGGCACCCGGTAGTAAACGAACACATTGTTTCAATAAATACAATGCATCACTAGACTGTTATGACACAAAGTGTACCAGATTTGTTCCCTATTGAGTAGCAATTGAGGAGTGAAAGATTACCCATTTCCCAATCCCCTGCTATGCAAAATTATCAGTTGCTTCGATCAAAGCACTGAGAATTCCCGGTTCAGTCATGGAATGTCCCGCATCAGGAACAACAATAAATTCTGCTTCCGGCCATGCACGATGCAATTCCCAAGCTGATATCATTGGACACACAACATCATATCGTCCTTGAACGATGACTGTCGGAATATGACGTATGCGATGGACATTTGCAAGCAAGCGATCGTCTGTTTCAAAAAATCCTTTATTAATAAAGTAATGACACTCAATTCGTGCAAACGCCTCTGCGAAAACACTCTCTCCAAACTTTGCCTTCAGTTCTGTATCTGGAAACAATCTGCTTGTACTGGCTTCCCAAATTGACCAAGCACGCGCTGCTTGCAATCGAGTATTCATATCTGGGCTGGTCAAGCGTTTGTAATAAGCTGTGAGTAAATCATCACGTTCATCAAATGGAATTGGTTTTAAATATTCTTCCCAAGCATCAGGAAAAATATAACTAGCCCCCTCTTGATAGAACCATTGCAATTCTTTTTGCCGCAGCATAAATATGCCACGCAAAATCAGCCCCGCACACTGACAGGGATGGGTTTGGCTGTAGGCTAATGCTAAAGCACTCCCCCAGCTACCACCAAACACAACCCACTTTTCGATATTTAAATGCGCTCTTAGTTTTTCAATATCACTCACTAAATCCCACGTTGTGTTTTCTCGTAGTTCTGCATGGGGAGTGCTTTGACCGCAACCCCGTTGGTCAAACATAATCAGACGCCATTTTTCTGGATTAAAATATTGTCGGTAGAAAGGCGGACATCCACCACCCGGTCCGCCATGTAGCAAAACAATAGGTTTACCTTGCGGGTTTCCTGACTCCTCAAAATGGATAGTATGCAAGTCAGAAACCTTAAGACTGCTTTCCTTGTAAGGTTCTATAGGTGGATATAGTTTTTTCATGCTGCTTGTGTTACCGCCTTTCATAATGCAATTATGCAGTTTAAAGCAGTTCAAGTACTAACATAAAGAAAAAAATCGGTTTCTTCATTTATCCAAGCTACAGGTTGATTGTAGAGTGCGGGTCAGCCCAATATTAACGTGAGTTCGACGGATTTGAAGCGCCAAAATCTTTGTGAATATTAAAGCCCGCCTACGCGGGCTTTGTTTGTATAGCCGAGGCAGCGAGCGCGTTGCGGTGAGCAGTGCGGTCTTGGGCTTTGCCCAAGAGGAGCAACTGCTCTGGGTTCCCACCGTTGTAGCGCCTGCCGTCCACATTTCTAATGTGAGGGAATTTTAAGTGCCACCTATAGAATTGGTTTAGGGTAAAAGGAGTTGGAAAACCGGATTTGGTATAAGTGAGAACTGCAATAACCTGCTCAAAACAAAGCCCCCTTCCTTAGTTTTAGGAAGAGGGCTTAGTTGTAAAAATCAACCTGGCACCGAGCTATTTTAGCAGGCGGCAACCCGCCAACTATCGTCGCCGCATCAATGTTTCACAACTGAGTTCGGGATGGAATCAGAGTGGGACCACTGAGCCATAGGCACCAGGAATGAATGATGAATGATGAATTATGAATGATGAACTTCATCAAAAGGAAGGCTCATCGTGGAATTCAAAACCCTGAAGACTGCACAGAAAAGCGAAACAAGTGTGAATTGTGAATTGAAGAAGATTGTCATCATTCATCATTCAGAATTCATCATTGAGATGAGGTCAAGACCTCGGTCTGTTAGGACAACTTGGCTAAGTACATTACTGCACGTACACCGACTGCCTATGAACAGGTGTTCTACCTGTGACCTTACCTACTTGTAGTAGTCAGAGCACTCATCTTGAGGTGGGCTTCCCACTTAGATGCTTTCAGCGGTTATCCGCTCCGCACTTGGCTACCCAGCGTCTACCACGGGCGTGATAACTGGTACACCAGCGGTGCGTTCCTCCCGGTCCTCTCGTACTAAGGAGGACTCCTCTCAATGCTCTTGCGCCTGCACCGGATATGGACCGAACTGTCTCACGACGTTCTGAACCCAGCTCACGTACCGCTTTAATGGGCGAACAGCCCAACCCTTGGGACGTACTTCCGCCCCAGGTTGCGATGAGCCGACATCGAGGTGCCAAACCTCCCCGTCGATGTGGACTCTTGGGGGAGATCAGCCTGTTATCCCTAGAGTAACTTTTATCCGTTGAGCGACGGCCATTCCATACTGCGCCGTCGGATCACTAAGACCGTGTTTCCACCCTGTTCGAGTTGTAGCTCTTACAGTCAAGCTCCCTTATTGCCTTTACACTCAACGCACGGTTTCCAAGCGTGCTGAGGGAACCTTTGTGCGCCTCCGTTACCTTTTAGGAGGCGACCGCCCCAGTCAAACTGCCCATCTGAAACTGTCTCCCGATTGGATAGACAATCGTGGGTTAGAATCCTAGCTTCGCCAGAGTGGTATCTCACCGTTGGCTCGGTATCCCCCACAAGGGATACTTCAGTGCCTCCCACCTATCCTGCGCAAGCCAAGCCCGGACCCAATTCCAGACTACAGTAAAGCTTCATAGGGTCTTTCTGTCCTGGTGCAGGTAGTCCGTATCTTCACAGACATTCCTATTTCGCCGAGTCTCTCTCTGAGACACCATCCAGATCGTTACGCCTTTCGTGCGGGTCGGAACTTACCCGACAAGGAATTTCGCTACCTTAGGACCGTTATAGTTACGGCCGCCGTTCACCGGGGCTTCAGTCGTCAGCTTTAGGGTTTCCCCCTGACCAACTTCCTTAACCTTCCGGCACTGGGCAGGCGTCAGCCCCCATACTTCCAATTGCTTGTTTGCGGAGACCTGTGTTTTTGGTAAACAGTCGCCTGGATCTCTTCACTGCGACCCACTTGCGTGGGCACCCCTTCTTCCGAAGTTACGGGGCCATTTTGCCGAGTTCCTTAGAGAGAGTTATCTCGCGCCCCTGAGTTTTCTCAACTTCCCCACCTGTGTCGGTTTCGAGTACGGGTTTGATGTTTTCATCACCAACGTAGCTTTTCTTGGCACTATCATTTACAACTCGGCATCCTTAGACACCTCCCAATCCATTCAGGGCGTTGCTATCTTTCATGCGTCTTACGTTGACTCCCACATCAAAGTGAGGGATTGTTCACCCTCTGTCCATCGACTACGCCTTTCGGCCTCGCCTTAGGTCCCGACTAACCCAGAGTGGACGAACCTGCCTCTGGAACCCTTGGGGTTTCGGGGCTAGGGATTCTTACCCTAGTTTGCGCTACTCAAGCCGACATTCTCACTTCCGTCTCGTCCACAGCTGCTTGCCGCTACTGCTTCTACCTACCACGGAACGCTCCCCTACCAGTTAACAATCTCATCACTTAGCATGCAACCTTCTGGAGCGGAGCGAGGGAGTGAAGGAGGGAGGGAGGGAGGGAGGAACTATTCTTCGTTCCCTCACTCTCTCACTCTCTCACTCTCTCCCTCTGTCTTCCAAAAGAGGCTGTATGCTAAATGATGGCTTGCTAAATCCACAGCTTCGGTACATCGCTTAGTCCCATTCATTTTCGGCGCAGGAGCGCTTGACCAGTGAGCTATTACGCACTCTTTCAAGGATGGCTGCTTCTAGGCAAACCTCCTGGTTGTCTTTGCACTCCCACCTCCTTTGCCACTTAGCGATGATTTCGGGACCTTAGCTGGTGGTCTGGGCTGTTTCCCTCTTGACGATGAAGCTTATCCCCCACCGTCTCACTGGTAACTCTCCACTGAGTATTCAGAGTTTATCTCGATTTGGTACCGGTCTCCCAGCCCGCACCGAAATAGTGCTTTACCCCTCAGTTTTTCCGTTACCGCTGCGCCTCAACACATTTCGGGGAGAACCAGCTAGCTCCGAGTTCGATTGGCATTTCACCCCTAACCACACCTCATCCGCCGATTTTTCAACATCGGTCGGTTCGGACCTCCACTTGGTGTTACCCAAGCTTCATCCTGGACATGGTTAGATCACCCGGGTTCGGGTCTATAAATACTGATAACGCGCCCTTTTCAGACTCGCTTTCGCTTTGGCTTCGTCAACAAACTTAACCTACCAGTACCTATAACTCGCCGGCTCATTCTTCAACAGGCACGCGGTCATCCGTTGAATCGGACTCCCACTGCTTGTAGGCTCACGGTTTCATGTTCTATTTCACTCCCCTCAACGGGGTTCTTTTCACCTTTCCCTCGCGGTACTTGTTCGCTATCGGTCACACAGTAGTATTTAGCCTTACGAGATGGTCCTCGCTGATTCACATGGGATTCCTCGTGCCCCATGCTACTCGGGATTCAGCTACTATCCTTAAGCTTTCGACTACAGGACTTTCACCTTCTTTGGTGCAGTATTTCGCTGCTTCGCCTAACCGCTAGATTCGATTTCGCTGTCCCACTACCCCAAAATGCATGCACTTTGGTTTAGGCTCTTCCCCTTTCGCTCACCACTACTGAGGGAATCTCTATTGATTTCTTTTCCTCCAGCTACTAAGATGTTTCAATTCACTGGGTTCGCTCTTTCGTTATTGGGTTGCCCCATTCGGACATCTCCGGCTCACTGCATGCTTCCTGCTCCCCGGAGCTTTTCGTTGGTAACCACGTCCTTCTTCGCCTCTGTGTGCCTAGGTATCCACCATGAGCCCTTCTTCTCTTGACCACTATTGCTGAATGCTAACTGCTCATCGCTAATTTCCATTAGCCATTAGCTATTAGCTTTTCGCTTTTAGTTACTTTCGCTTTTCTATGCAGTTTTCAAGGTTCTGGCTGGAACATTTCCAGCAGTCTTGTTCCCTTGCGGTTTCAAGTTGCTGAATTTCTTCTATTGATAAGTGCCCAAATCATCAATGCTTTGGCATTTTTTTCCGAACCCACACTAGTTTGAAAGCCAATTTTCTTTACCTCGCACGACCTAGGATTTCTGAATTATGAATTCTGAATTATGAAGTGTGAATTTTCTACTTTTCATCATTCATCTAACATCATTCATAATTGAGTTGGTCTCCCTAAAAGGAGGTGATCCAGCCACACCTTCCGGTACGGCTACCTTGTTACGACTTCACCCCAGTCACCAGTCCTGCCTTCGGCATCCTCCTCCACGAATGGTTAGAGTAACGACTTCGGGCACTACCAGCTTCCATGGTGTGACGGGCGGTGTGTACAAGGCCCGGGAACGAATTCACTGCAGTATGCTGACCTGCAATTACTAGCGATTCCACCTTCACGCAGGCGAGTTGCAGCCTGCGATCTGAACTGAGCCGTGGTTTGTGAGATTTGCTTGCTATCACTAGCTTGCTGCCCTCTGTCCACAGCATTGTAGTACGTGTGTAGCCCAGGACGTAAGGGGCATGCTGACTTGACGTCATCCCCACCTTCCTCCGGTTTGTCACCGGCAGTCTTCTTAGAGTTCCCAACTTAATGATGGCAACTAAGTACGAGGGTTGCGCTCGTTGCGGGACTTAACCCAACATCTCACGACACGAGCTGACGACAGCCATGCACCACCTGTGTTCGCGCTCCCTAAGGCACTCCCAACTTTCATCGGGATTCGCGACATGTCAAGCCCTGGTAAGGTTCTTCGCGTTGCATCGAATTAAACCACATACTCCACCGCTTGTGCGGGCCCCCGTCAATTCCTTTGAGTTTCACACTTGCGTGCGTACTCCCCAGGCGGGATACTTAACGCGTTGGCTCCGGCACTACGCGGGTCGATACGCGTAACGCCTAGTATCCATCGTTTACGGCTAGGACTACTGGGGTATCTAATCCCATTCGCTCCCCTAGCTTTCGTCCCTCAGTGTCAGTTATGGTCCAGCAGAGCGCTTTCGCCACCGGTGTTCTTCCCGATCTCTACGCATTTCACCGCTACACCGGGAATTCCCTCTACCCCTACCATACTCCAGTCTCTCAGTTTCCACTGCCTTTATCTAGTTAAGCCAGACGCTTTGACAGCAGACTTGATAAACCACCTGCGGACGCTTTACGCCCAATCATTCCGGATAACGCTTGCATCCTCCGTATTACCGCGGCTGCTGGCACGGAGTTAGCCGATGCTTATTCCTCAGGTACCTTCAACTTATTATTCCCTGAGAAAAGAGGTTTACAACCCAAGAGCCTTCCTCCCTCACGCGGTATTGCTCCGTCAGGCTTTCGCCCATTGCGGAAAATTCCCCACTGCTGCCTCCCGTAGGAGTCTGGACCGTGTCTCAGTTCCAGTGTGGCTGATCGTCCTCTCAGACCAGCTACCGATCGCCGTCTTGGTGCGCTCTTACCACACCAACTAACTAATCGGACGCGAGCTCATCTCCAGGCAGCTAGCCTTTCACCCATGGGCACATCCGGTATTAGCAGCCGTTTCCAACTGTTGTCCCGGACCTGAAGCCAGATTCTCACGCGTTACTCACCCGTCCGCCACTATCTCCGAAGAGACCGTTCGACTTGCATGTGTTAAGCATACCGCCAGCGTTCATCCTGAGCCAGGATCAAACTCTCCGTTTTGAAGTGTTCTTGCTCCGACACACCCTAGTGCGTCCGAGCCTCTTGGCTTATTATTTTTCTTTTGTGAGCGGGTAACAAACCGCCACTTAATTTTTTGACGAGGTCTTTAATTGCTTGGCTTTCAAACTATTGCTTTATCTTGGTTCGGTTGTGCGGGCGTTTCTCTCTCGCTTCACACTTTATCTAAGGTAACAACCACATCTGACTTTGTCAAGGTTTTTTCAGAAGTTTTTTTGAACCTCTAGATAACTCTACTCCTAACCCTTATACAGCAACAGTTTCGAGACTTTCACAATTTTTAGGCTTTCAAACTTATATATATTGTGTCTTGGTTCGGCGTGCTCGGTAAGTGTTTTGCCGATAGCACAGCTTCAGTATAGCTGAACTATCCGCAGTGTAGGGAAAAAATTCGTTGCGTTTGAGCCAAAGAGTGTTCTCGATCGCATTTCGGCAGGATATCGGTAAGATTTTTCAGCACTCAAAAACTTGTCTATCGCTATTAACCCATAGATAGAGGCTACTTCTTAGTACTGGGTAGAAACTGGATACAAGCTTGGATATATGTAAAAAATTTAAAATTCACACCCGCAAGCTTGTTTTACCAAAGACAGTGCCACTACAAACTAGAGGCGCTATTGGCTGCGGCTACTGAGTTATTCATTAATTTTTATCATTCCCTTCAGAAATTGGTAGGAGGTTTTGTGCAACCCATTTACGATGAATCATTTGAGATGATTGTTGAAAATGCTGAAGAAAAACCCCAAGAGGAAGAATATTATCCTGTAAAACTCATAACAAGTCGGGGTTCAATTCATTGCCGCTACTATTTAGCTGAGAATGCCAAAACAGCAGTAATTTTAGTTGGAGGTGTAGGTGGTGATTGGGATACACCTGCTCGAGGTCTGTATCCTTTATTAGGGGAAATTCTTCGGAAAGAAGGAATAGCCTCTCTCCGAGTCCAATACCGCAATCCAACCGATTTAGTAGAATCTACCTTAGACGTTTTAGCGGGTCTTACCTATTTACAAGACAAAGGTGTTGAAGAATTTGCTTTGATCGGTCACTCTTTTGGGGGTGCAGTCGTTATCCAAGCAGCTGCTCAATCGGCAGATGTTCGCACTGTTGTCACTATTGCTACCCAAGCCTATGGTGCAGAACCAGCAAGTGAACTAGCAACCAGATGTTCGCTGCTTCTGTTGCATGGCACATCCGATCCAGTACTGCCTGCTTCGTGTTCGCAATATGTCTACCAAATTGCCAGAGAACCAAAGCGTGTAATATTATATCCAAATGGCGGACACGGTCTCGATGAAGTTGCTGATGAAGTGTACCTTGTAGTGCGGGATTGGATTGTTCAACAACTCAATCGTGCTACCGCAAATTTGTATTAACGGTTTTATAGATAAAAGGAAGCTTTGCACAACCGCAAACTTTTTTTATCTATTCGATAAGCAGTAATATTTTATCGTTGCCTACTCACAGCCCAGCACTGCTTATGAAAAATAAAAATATCATTCTGTTATCGATGCTGGTTTTTGTGCCAATTTCAATAGCAGCACAAGAGCTACATTTAAATCCATTAATCATTTTTGCGACTTCTGGGCTAGCAATTATTCCTTTAGCAGCATTAATCGCAAACTCCACTGAAGCGATCGCAACTGTCATTGGCTCAGCTTTAGGCGGTTTACTCAACGCCACCTTTGGCAATGCGACCGAGATGATTATTTCTATAGTCGCTCTCCGAGCTGGTTTAGTGGATGTGGTCAAAGCCAGTTTAACAGGAGCAATAATTGCAAATTTGCTTCTAGCAATGGGGCTAGCGATTCTTGTAGGTGGCTTACGTTATAACGAACAAACATTTCAACCTGCTGTTGCTCGCATCAACTCTTCGTCTTTAACACTGGCAGTCATAGTTGTGCTGACACCTGCTGCCATTCAATTTACGTCAGATGGTTTGCAAGCGTCAACTCTCAATAATTTTTCCTATGCAGCATCCATATTGCTACTGACCTTCTATTGTTTGATGCTACTGTTCTCAATGAAAACTCACAAATATTTGTATTTGGTAGAGGGAGCAGATGATGAACCTTTAGAATCTAGCGAACACAAAGTCAACATAGGATTACAAGTCGTTATACTGTTAACTTGTACGGTAGTTCTTGTTTTTGTTTCTGATATTTTAGTTGAAAGTCTTGGAAAAGCTATTTCTACTCTAGGGTTGACCAGTCTCTTTACAGGGGTGATTCTTATTCCCTTATTTGGAGGTTTTGTAGAATATATTACTTGTATCTCTTTTGCCGTTAAGAACAAAATGGAGTTAGCTGTTGCTGTAGCCATAGGGTCGAGTTTACAGATAGCACTGTTTGTAGCTCCTATCTTAGTTTTAGCTGGTTGGGTACTCGGTCAACCCATGAATTTAAGCTTTAATCCTTTTGAACTGGTAGCAGTTGCTATGGCTGTAGTTATTACCAATTCGATTAGTAATGATGGGCGAACTAACTGGTTAGAGGGAGTTTTGTTGCTCATAGCCTATGCCGTGTTAGGAACAGCATTTTACTTCCATCCTTGACGAGTTCCTATAAAAAATAAAGTATAGGAGACTGCTCATTCGGAATTGACTGAGTTACTCATTAGGAATAATGAGAAGCGCGAGCTGTTTACTCCTTAAGACAAATGAGGTGGCTGTGGAAGTAGTAGAATCTGACCCTGCTATTTCTACCTACTCAGATAGAAACATCCTCCTACAGATAGGCTCGAAAAAAACCATTCGTAGCAAATAATTAACAAGAGTTGAGAGTCAAAGTCATTCTACATATAAATTTATATCTGCGGTTGATTCTATGTACTTAGCACTCTGGCCCGGAAATGTTTATCCCTTAGGAGCAACTTGGGATGGGAAAGGCACAAATTTCGCCTTATTTTCAGAAAATGCAACAGGCGTTGAACTTTGTCTGTTTGATAGAGACGATCGAGAGACCCGCCTGACTTTAACGGAAGTCAGTAACTTCGTTTGGCACGGTTATGTACCGGGAGTAGGACCGGGACAAAGATATGGATATAGAGTGCATGGTCCCTACGCGCCACAGGAAGGACACCGCTTCAATCCTAACAAATTACTGATCGATCCCTATACAAAAGCTCTAGATGGTGATGTTGGCAATGGTCCAGAGATATTTGGTTACTCTTGGGACTCTGAAGAAGCAGACCTTTCGTTTTCAGATTTGGATAGCGCCCCTTTAATGCCAAAGTCTGTTGTTGTAGATCAAACTTTTGACTGGGAAGGCGATCAACTCTTGCGAACTCCTTGGCACGAAACTGTCATTTATGAAACCCATGTCAGGGGTTTTACCAAGCGCCATCCAGATATTCCAGAAGAAATGCGCGGTACTTATGCTGGTTTGGGTCATCCTGCTGCGATCGAGCATCTCCTCAGACTTGGGATTACAGCAGTCGAGCTCATGCCCGTGCATCACTTTCTATCACATCCCGGACATTTGGTGGGTAAAGGGCTAAAAAATTACTGGGGTTACGACTCCGTCAACTATTTTGCTCCTTATGCTGGCTACAGTGCTAGTGGAACTTTGGGAGAGCAAGTCACTGAGTTTAAGGAGATGGTCAAAGCACTGCATCGTGCAGGAATAGAAGTAATTTTAGATGTCGTCTACAACCATACAGGAGAAGGAAATCATTTAGGTCCCACACTCACACTACGGGGTATTGACAATGCCATCTATTATCGACTTGTAGAGAACGATCCGCGCTATTACATGGACTACACGGGTTGCGGAAATTCTCTCTACGTGCGACAACCGCAAGTCCTAAAACTCATTATGGATAGCTTGCGGTATTGGGTTTTGGAAATGCATGTAGATGGCTTCCGCTTTGACTTAGCTTCCGCTTTAGCACGAGAGTTGTACGAAGTCAACAGTCTGGCAGCTTTCTTTGATATCATTCATCAAGATCCCATATTAGCTGGTGTAAAGCTGATTGCTGAACCTTGGGATCTGGGAACAGGTGGTTATCAAGTTGGTCAATTCCCAGTTTTATGGTCTGAGTGGAATGGCAGATATCGCGACACAGTACGAGATTTTTGGCGCGGAATTGATGAAAGTTTAGGGCAATTTGCTTACTGTTTCACGGGTAGCCCGGACCTGTATGCACTGAACGGACGGCGACCCAATGCAAGTGTTAACTTTATTACAGCACACGATGGCTTTACCTTAAACGATCTTGTTAGCTATAACGACAAACATAACGAAGAGAATGGAGAGGGTAACTGTGATGGCGAAAGCCACAACCGTTCTTGGAACTGCGGGTATGAGGGTGAAACAGAAGACATAGAAGTGTTGCAATTGCGAGAACGTTTGAGACGAAACTTCTTAGCAACACTGATGCTGTCCCAAGGTATCCCAATGTTACTTGGGGGAGATGAAATGGGACGTACTCAAAAAGGCAATAACAATGCTTACTGCCAAGACAATGAGATTTCTTGGTTTGATTGGGATTTACCTCAAGGAAATGAGGATTTAGTTAATTTCGCCCGCGAACTTGTCTACTTCCGCAAACAACACCCAGTGTTTCGACGCCGTAAATGGTTTCAAGGCAGACCAATTTACGGAAAGGGTATTAGCGATATTGAGTGGTTCAACCCTGATGGCAGTGAAATGACTCAAGAACAATGGGATATTGGTTATGCCAAGTCAATTGCTGTGTACTTAGATGGCAACCAATTGCCCAGTGTTGGTCCTAAAGGAGAACGCATCAGCGATGATAGTTTTCTCCTGTTCTTTAACGCTCATTATGAAACCATTGAATTCACCCTACCACATGCGATGCAGCATAGGGAATGGTTAGTTGCGATCGATACAAAAGAACCTCGTTTCGTTCAAGAAGAAAGGCGTTATACGGGTAACCAAGCTGTTCCTGTTGTAGCGCGGTCAATGGTAGTACTACGTCGTTTAGGTTAGGGGCTAGAAGCTATGAAAATTGGCGCTCATTACTTGGGTGACAGTCGTTGTGAATTTAGAGTTTGGGCACCGAATGCAGAAACTGTAGCGGTAAAAATTGTCTCACCTCAAGAACGCATACTTCCCATGCAACAACAGGAAGGAGGCTACTGGCAGTTGACTGCTGCGGATGTTGACCCCGGCACGCAATACTTCTATCAATTAAATAACGGTGAAAGCAGACCCGATCCCGCGTCAAATTACCAGCCTTCGGGCGTACATACAGCTTCACAAGTTATTGACCATAACTTTACTTGGAATGACAGCGGTTGGTCTGGTATTCCTTTAGAAAATTTGATTATTTATGAGTTGCACGTTGGAACTTTCACCCAAGAAGGAACCTTTGAAGCAATTATTCCCCGACTCAAGGATTTAAAAGAGCTAGGGGTCAATGCAATTGAAATCATGCCCATCGCACAATTTCCCGGTGACAAACCCACAGATGATGGTTGTGCTTATCGAAACTGGGGCTATGATGGCGTTTATCCATTTGCGGTACAAACCTCTTATGGCGATCCGGAAGCATTGAAGCGATTGGTAGATGCTAGCCACCAACAGGGAGTGGCAGTGGTACTTGATGTGGTTTACAACCACTTCGGACCGGAAGGCAATTACATGAGTCACTTCGGTCCTTACTTTACCCATGCCTACCGCACCCCTTGGGGCGATGCCATGAATTTTGATGACGGTCACAGCCATAACGTGCGGAACTATTTTATTCAAAATGCCTTATACTGGCTGCGAGACTATCACATTGATATCTTGCGTTTAGATGCCGTTCATGCCATTTACGATTTAGGTGCCAAACATTTTTTAGAAGAACTGGCAGAAAATGTTGCTGCTCTTTCAACACAACAAAACCGAAAACTTTATCTGATTGCAGAAAGCGATTTAAACGATCCTCGAGTTGTTCGTCCTGTGGAAAACGGCGGATACGGACTGGACGCACAATGGAGCGATGACTTCCACCATGCCTTACACGCCTTACTAACAGGCGAAAAAACTGGATATTACGAAGATTTTGGCAAGTGCGAGCACTTGGCAAAAGCTTATCGAGATACTTTTGTGTATGACTGGAAGTACTCGCCCCATCGGAAACGCTTTCATGGTAATTCTGTACGCGATCGCTCTCCCAATCAATTTGTCGTTTGCATTCAAAATCACGACCAAGTCGGGAATAGAATGTTAGGTGAACGACTGTCCCATCTTGTCTCATTTGAAGCTTTGAAATTAGCAGCTGGTGCTCTTTTACTCTCGCCAAACATTCCCCTTTTATTTATGGGTGAAGAGTATGGAGAAGAAGCACCTTTTCTCTACTTTGTCAGTCACTCCGATCCCGATTTAATTAGAGCAGTCAGACAGGGGCGGAAACAAGAGTTTGCTGCTTTTCACGCTGAAGGCGAACCACCCGATCCAGAATCTTCTGAAACATTCCTTAAGTGCAAGCTAAATTGGGAAAAACGCAAAGAGGGAAAACATCAAGCTCTCTGGTCATTGCACCAACACCTCATTCAATTGCGAAATACAATTCCAGCTTTAGTAGAGCGAGAACGTCAAAATATGGAAGTTGACTTTCTTGAAGATAAAAAAGTGATTTGGTGGAGAAGATGGAGCCAGAACAATCAAATACTTTGCTTGATGAACTTTAATCAAAGCGATATTAACCTTGGCTCCGCCATGCTAGGAGATGGTTGGAAAAAGATTTTAGATTCTGCCGATGAAAAGTGGCAAGGTTCTGGCTCCCAACTACCAGAAGAACTTAGTAATGGCAAACAATTGGTTCTGCGCCCGCAAAGTTTTGCAGTTTATCAACTTTCTTAAGGTTATTAGTCACTCTCGTTTCCAGGCAGACCTGGGAACGAGAAAACGAGAAGAAACAAGAAAACGAGAAAAAATTTACGGGCGCAATACCGCCGCGCCCCTACCAACCACCAACCACTAACCACTAACCATTAAGATGAGAATTCCAACAGTCACTTATCGTATCCAATTTAATTCTGCTTTTGGTTTTGACTCAGCAAAGGCAATTACTAAATACATAGCCGATTTAGGAATCTCCGATCTTTATGCTTCTCCTATTTTTAAAGCAAGAGCGGGAAGCGGTCATGGATATGACGTTGTAGATCCGACTCAACTTAACCCAGAATTAGGAACAGAGGAAGCTTTTGAAGCCCTAGTCAAGGAATTACAACAACATAACATGGGTTGGTTGCAGGATATTGTTCCCAATCATATGGCTTATGACAGCCAAAATCAGTATTTGATGAATATTCTGGAAAACGGCCCTGATTCAACTTATGTTGATTACTTTGATATTGCCTGGAATTCTCCTTTTGCAAGTAGTAACGAACCTATCTTGGCTCCATTGCTAGGTAACTTTTTTGCCACTAGTTTGGAGAACGGTGAAATTCAGTTGAAATATGAAGAAAGCGGGTTAAATGTTAATTATTACAGTTTAAAACTCCCCCTCAAACTTGAATCTTATGCAAAATTTCTAACTCAAAATTTAGGAAAATTGGCAAAAAATTTGGGAAGAAACCATCCTGCCTTTGTAAGATTGCTTGGCATACTCTACATAGTAAAAAATATTCCTTCAGAGGTAACAGCACAGCAAAGACGAGATCAAGCCGCTTTTGTGAAAGGGCTGCTTTGGGAACTTTATTCAGATAATGAAGAAGTTAGAATATTTATTGACGAAAATCTACAACTTTTTAATGGCGAACCAGGAAAGCCAGAAAGTTTTAATCTTTTAGAAAGTTTACTTTCAGAGCAGTTTTTCCGCCTTACTTATTGGAAAGTTGGCGCTGAAGAAATGAATTACAGAAGATTTTTTACAGTCAATGAACTGATATCCATGAGAGTGGAAGATTTCAAAGTCTTTAAAAATACCCACGATTTAATTTGCAAGCTAGTGCATGAAGGTAAGTTTACTGGTTTGCGAATAGACCATATTGATGGTTTGTACGATCCAAAGCAATATTTGGATAGGTTAAGAGAAAAAACAGGTGATACATACATCACTGTGGAAAAGATTTTACAACAAGGAGAAGATTTACCGAGTAACTGGTCAGTGCAAGGAACCTCTGGCTATGATTACTTAAATTATCTCAATGGAATTTTCTGCCAGAGTGAAAGTGAAGAGAAATTTACTCAAATTTACTCTGAATTTACAGGCATTAAAACTGAATACGAGCAAATTATTCCAGATAAAAAGCATCTCATCATAGAGAGAAACTTAGCGGGTGATATTGATAACCTGGCTTTTCTCCTAAAAACGATCGCAGGTAATTACCGTTATGGTAGTGACTTTACAATCAATGGTTTAAAACGAGCACTTGCAGAAGTTTTATCTCGTTTTCCCATTTATCGGACTTATATCGATCGAGAAGGAATTTCAGACATCGATCGCTCCTATATACAACAAGTGATTGACGCTACCAAACCACATACACCCTTCTTACATAATGAATTAAACTTTATTGAGAAATTACTGTTGCTGGAATATGACGATTTTCTCACCCAAACAGAGAAAGACCAGTGGCTCTACTTTGTTATGAGAGTGCAACAGTATACAGGACCGTTGATGGCAAAAGGTGTTGAAGATACCGCTTTGTACGTCTACAATCGCTTTCTGTCCCTCAATGAAGTTGGTGGTGAGCCCGGTCATTTTGGCATCAGTCTTTCAGAATTTAATGAATTTAATCAGAAACGACAAGCTCGTTGGCCCCATGCAATGAGTACTACCTCAACCCACGATACCAAGCGGGGTGAAGATGTGAGAGCTAGGCTCAATGTCCTCTCAGAAATTCCAGAGGAATGGCAACAACAAGTGCGTACTTGGAGTGAAATCAATCGTTCGCATAAGAAAACTGTTAAGCGTTTTGCTATGCCAGATAAGAACGATGAGTATCTATTCTACCAAACCCTCGTGGGAGCTTTTCCATTTTTTGAACGCGAATATGGAGACTGTGTTGAACGTGTAAAAGATTATGTACTGAAAGCCATTAGAGAAGCAAAAGTTTACACGGCGTGGTTGCGGCAAAATAGCGCTTATGAAGATGCGTTCGTTGATTTCGTCAAATCTGTTTTAGAACTATCCGAAAACAATTCTTTTTTAAAGGAATTTACTCCTTTTCAACAGCGGGTTGCTTTCTACGGCATTTTTAACTCGCTCTCTCAAGTCTTGTTAAAAATCACCTCTCCCGGAATCCCAGATTTCTATCAAGGAACTGAATTGTGGGATTTCAGTCTTGTCGATCCCGATAACCGACGCCCGGTTGACTTTGAAATTCGACAATCTTATCTCAAAACTATTCAGGAACAAACTAAGACAGATGTTCTGAAATTGATAGAACAACTACTATCAACAAAAGAAGATGCTAGAATCAAACTGTTCCTAATTGTTCAAGCTTTAAAAGCAAGAACAGAGAATATAGATGTTTTCAATGCAGGGAATTATTTACCTTTAGAAGTGAGTGGTAAGTTCCAAGAGCATATAGTTGCTTTTGCTAGAAGTCAAGGTCACAAAACAATTATTACCATTGCTCCCCGCTTCTTCACTCGCTTGATTCAACCAGGTGAATACCCACTCGGACAACAAATTTGGCAAGATACTTCTCTCAAATTACCCTCAGGAACACCATCAACATGGAAAGACGCCATTACAGGTCAAACAGTTCAAGCCAGCGATACAGTACTTGTTGGTGAAACGCTAAAACATTTTCCCGTCGCATTACTCGTGAGCCAAAGCTGAAAATTTTGAATTTTCTTTAAGTGGGTTATGCCCACCCAACACTTCTTCGCGCTCTTTGTTTCTTTGCGGTTATTTTTAAACCAAGAAGAAACAAAGAGCGCGAATTTATAGAGAGTAGCTCAATTTCATAATAAAAAAAGTACCTAGAGGAGTTCCACACTAAGGCATTGGGGGCTGTTGTCAAATTTGTGGGAATTCCTCTAAGACCAGCTTAACACCCTTCAACATCTAACCGTTTTCATTTAAGACACACTTCTATCCCAAGAAAGAAGTCATTGTAAAATATATGTGTAATGCCCAACACAATAAGAAAAATTATCAACCAACTGTTTGTAAAACTTGAGGCATTTCTGGACTAGGCAGTTGTATTGCTTGCTCAACAATGTCAGCAGCTCGTTTCACACCCCCCGCTTTACGGATCGATTCTTTTAGTTTCAATGCATTGTCAATGTAAAAGCCTTCCGTAAGTACCCGTTGAATTGTTTGTCTCAACCTCAAACTACTCAAGCAAGATAAGGAAACTACTTCTCCGGTACCCGTCCATTTAATTCGAGCCGCATTCCCCGGTTGTTCGTAAGTAATTGGAATAGCTACCAAAGGAACTCCATGGCTGAGGGAATCAAGAACAGTGTTAAGACCCCCGTGGGTAATAGTTAAACTGGCTTTAGCAAGAACTTCCAGTTGAGGAGCATATTCTACAACTATTGGAGAACCAGGTAGTTTTTGAACTGTTTGTTTGTTAATTTTACTTCCAAAGGCGATCGCTAACTGCACGTCAAGTTCTTGACAAGCAGTCGCAATGCATTCAAAAATGTCTTGTTTGGTGTTTTGCATACTTCCAAGGGAAGCATAAATTAACGGTTGTCCGGTTAACTTTTCAAACGGAAAGGAAACCTGATGCGGTGATTGGTTGCGAAATGGGCTAATGTAATGAAAGTACTTTGGTAAATCTTTGCAGGGGAAATCAAAAGCAGCAGGTTGTTGGCTAATTTGGGCAAGTGTGGCTCGCGAAGCATATAACTTGCGATTCACTTGTAACTTCCACTTTTGGCGATATTCATTTAAAACTTGTAAAATTGGTTGAGAGCTGCGATCGAGTATTTGATAAGTCGCTTGATTGCGGAGCCTTGCCCACCAAGCGTTCTGGTAGTTCCAAGGAGTGAAAAAAGGGGGAACATCAGATCGGCGGTGAATGGCTTGAGCGCAACAGACAGAGATAAAAGGAATACCAAGGAACTCAGCAACGGCTTCACCCGCAGGTTCCAATTGATCTACAAGCAGTGCATCAATTCCCATTGCTTCAATAGCAGTCGGTGCATACTGACAAATGATAGAGGTAATACGCTGACAAAAATCTACTGAAAAACGTAAAGCTTCTATACCGCTTAATTTACCTAACTGTGCCAAAGTTTCAGCCAGTTCTCCTGGTTGATAAGTAGAATGTCCAATTGGATAAAAATTTAACCCTTCCGATCGCACTTTTAGCTCTGTATCGGGAAGTTGTAAAAAGGTAACACAATGCCCCCGTAATTGTAATTCTCTTCCTAAAGCTGCTAAAGGATTTAGGTGACCTGCAAAAGGCGGGCAAATAACGCCAAAGTGAGACATAAATAGTTTGGAGCCTGTAACTGGAATTAGATGAGTCCTTGGAAATTACAAATTATCAATTTGAATAACTTTTAACTGTTATGTCAAAACTCGTTCAATGAAAAATTGAATAACTGTTTCAGTTATATTGTTTCTGAATTTAGAAACTTAGAACCTCGCTCTAAAGGCTTGTTTGATACACATACAAAGCTACTTCTTATGGTGAAGTCTGTAAGGGTATATACAGAGTAGCTTCACGATTTTTCAACAATGACTGGATGGAAAAGGAAATTTTGAAACTGTTGAAAAATGAGGTGATTTGTCGCAAAAACAGACAAGACGCACGTAGGGAAGTAGTTTAATATAGTCTGGGCTGTTTTTTGCTACACAGGCACTTGCCTTTCGTGTGAACCCGATCGAGTATACCAAACAACATTGCCATAACAGGAGATTTTCTTTGTGAGTACTGATACAAATCTCTTTTCACCCATTCAATTAGGACCCATAACACTCCCCAATCGAATTGTTATGGCACCCATGACACGGTTGCGTGCTGGAGATGGGGGAGTACCAATTCCCGCCAACGCCACGTACTACAGCCAACGAGCATCTGCGGGATTAATTATTACAGAGTGTACGATGATTTCGCGCCAGAGCCAAGGGTATATGAACTGTCCGGGTATTTATTCTCCAGACCAAGTAGAAGGATGGCGATTGGTAACAGACACCGTACACAAGCAGGGAGGACGAATATTCTTACAACTTTGGCACTGCGGGCGTATTTCCCATCCCTCATTACAAGAAGAAGGAAAATTACCTGTTGCTCCAAGTGCAATACCAGCTGAAGGTCAACTGCATACTCCCAATGGGAAAGAATCAATGGTTGCACCCCATGCTTTAGAAATCCATGAAATTCAAGGAGTTATTGAAGATTTCCGCAAAGCAGCAGAGAATGCGCTTGCAGCCGGATTTGATGGTGTAGAGTTACATGGAGCTTTTGGTTATCTCATTGACCAGTTTCTCCAAGATGGTAGCAACCATCGTACTGATGAGTATGGCGGCTCAGTAGAGAATCGTGCCAGATTTCTTCTAGAAGTTGTTGAGGCTGTTGCTAGTGTCTGGGGAGGAAATCGAGTGGGAATTAAACTCTCACCCAGCAACACCTATTACAGCATGGTTGACTCCAACCCTAAAGCCACTTTTGGTTACACCATTGATGCACTCAACCGTTTTGGTTTAGCGTACATCCATCTCATGGAGCCTGAAGCAAAAGATTTAGCAACCCGTGATGTCTTATGCCCTGTTGCTCCAACTTTCCGCCCCATCTATCAAGGCACATTAATTGCGAATGGTGGTTTTACCAAAGAATCGGGAAATGCAATTTTAGCAGAAGGTAATGCAGATCTTGTCTCTTTTGGCAAACCATTCTTAGCAAATCCAGATCTACCGAAACGCTTTGAGTTAGATGTTCCATTGAACTCACCCAATCCTAAAACGTTTTACGGTCAAGGTAGCCATCAACCTGAGGTGGGTTACACTGATTATCCATTTCTTGGCGATCGCGCTGCTTAAAACTGGGTAGCTGATATCTTGCACCTACACAGTGGAAGTGTAAAGCTATACAAACAAAGCCTGCCTACGCAGGCTAAAATTTCTTATTTTTCGTCCTATGAATAAAAATATATGTTTATTAAAAACTTAAAATTCCAGTATTAATACGAGGGGTTGGGATGTGTTTCTTGAAAGGTAGAGAAATCAGAAATCGCCCTGCTTATTCTAGGTGTGAAAACTCGTGTAAGTCGCTAAGCTTCTAAAAAACTTATAACGATTTTGCACGAGTTCACAGGATGCTATTACAGTCAGTCTACCGCTATCACTGCTTGGGTAAAAAGTAAGATGTACTACGTTGCTTTTTTCCTCGATTATCGACCTCTTGTAGGAGAATCACTAGGGGTTTTTCTCAATAATGATTTTTCTGATGTTTGGCTCAATCAACGCGGTCAACAACACAGTCGCTTGCTTTCTATAGAACAAATACCACTACTTGAAGATGCTTATCCTCCAAGGCACTGCTATCCCCAACCGTGGTATGTTCATGGCTCAAGCTATTGTACAAATGTAACTGACAAATGGCCAGATCTCCCCTTACTGAATGGAACTTCATTAAAACGAGTTGACATATTATTTGACTGGTTCGCAAACAGTTTTTCTTGGGCTTTCTTTCCTTGGGGAGGAAGGGGATTTTGTTTTAGCTTTGCATTCGTCTCTCGAAATAATAATTTACGCGATCGGTTTATTGATACTGTTTCTCATGTCGTCAATACACAAAGTATTAGCGCAGCAATGCCAAATACAAATTATTTAGTTTCTAGCTACGATATAAAAACTAATGTTAGCTCATACGTGCAAGCGCTTGTATTTGTCATAAAGAAACCAGGAGAACGGTTATTGACTGTATATAATTGCGATGATAATTTACCGTGGCTTGTTACCGATCGCTATTACAATAATCCTGAGTTTGAATTAACTGACGATGAAAATAATGATGTTAGAGAAGTAAAATTTTTAGAATTTCTGACAAACGAAACTAATTTACCTTTAGAACTTCGTCGTCGAAGAGTAGGAGTGATTCAGCCAGTTAGTAGAGCAGTTTTTGGAACAATGTCCGAGACATTTCTAAGTTCAGAGGCTGAAACTTTAATTGCTGTACCTCAAAGTACAAACCTTGAGAAATTACAAAAAATACTAGAAAAAACAGAAGCCAATTCATTTATAAATTGTGACTTAAAATATCTGGAAAACATTTTTTGTGCAACTGAATGGTTTTATGGAATTGGTAGAGACTTTGGAGATGATAGATACTCAATATTTATAACTAAAAACAATGCACTAATAAACAAATTTGAGAAATTTGAAGCAGATGATGAATTTTGTTTAATTTCCTATTTTTAGCTAACAAAGGTGTAGGAAAGATGGAGCCAGACTTTCTTCTTTAATGGAAGTGAAAGACTCGCTTTCAATAACCCCCTTAAAGAGCTGCGATGATGTACATAAGTCTTCTAAAGTGCATTAAAAGCGGTTTTGATCCCCCCTAACCCCCCTTAAAAAAGGGGGGAACTGAATTCAATACTGCTCGGATAAGAATTTTTGTACGTTGGACAAACCCAACAAATACTTGTAGATGTTGGGTTTCGTTCCTCAAACGCCACCTCACTCAACGGGGGGCTTTGGGGTCCCCACGAAGTGGGGTTGGGGGGAAACCCTCCGAAGTTTGCTATTGGGGGAAACCCCCAATAGCAACTTCTCTCCGCACGTGAGTGGCTCCCCAACCTACGTGTTTTCGCATGTTTAGGCTTAACCGACAAGTATTGGAACTTAATTCCAGTTCTCCCTTTTCACGGTGTTGCATTTCTTTTCTAGAGATCCACAACCATCTATTTAAGAAGCATTAAAAAGCTGTTTTAATCTCGTTTGTACCCAAGCAATAAAGTTGTGATGTTGCTCGTTCATGTTTAATATTCCCAAATCTTGTAATTGTTGGCGCAAGCCAGAATATTCTTCTTGTTCCTTAGATAATTCTTGAGCTAATATTTCTGCTAATTTCGGACAAGTTTGTAAAAGTTTTTCAAAGTTACTTTTAGAAATCACAAATACACTCGTCTCGCCGATCGCACGAGCTGTTGCAAGATAAGGAACGCCCAGCATAATCGGAGTTTCTCCAAAAAATTCTCCAGTAGAATAAACCTTAATCCGTTTATCCAGACTAACAGAAAAAACTTCAATGGTACCTAAAAGAACTATATACACAGACGCAGCCATATCACCTTCATGAAACAAGATTTCTGAGGCTGATAACATTTTACGATAGCCTGCTTCAATAACTCTCCTTAAATAAAGATCTGGAGTCTGCTGGAAATAAGGAACTTCCTTAAGCAAATGCCGAATGGAAACAAATTGAGGTATCTTAGCAGTTGTAGACACATTTGTTTTTAAACCATTGTGAATTTCTGAATCAGTTTTTGAAGATGGTAAATCTAGATTGTGGAGCCACAAAGATCTTTGAGGAAATGGAATTTTAATACCTATTTGACGAAAGTTGTGTTCAATAATATAGTTTAAGGCGCTTCGTACTGAAATTCCTTCATCAATTCGACTCAGCCATACCCACAATTCAAAATTTAACGAACTATCTCCAAACCCTTTGAAAATGACCTTAGGTGGCGGCTCATACAAGACAGATGGCTCCATGTAGGCGGAATTTAACAACGTTTCTGCAACTATAATGGGATCGCTATCGTAGGCAACACCAACTTCTAGACGAATTTTTCCTGTAAAATTTTTATAGCTCCAATTGAGTACTTGATTTCCAACTAAGTTGCTATTAGGAACTACAATATCGCCACCATCAAAGGTGCGAATAATTGTGGAGCGTATTGCAATTTCCTTGATATATCCTGACACCCCATTAAATTCAATATAATCGCCAACTTGTAGCTTACCCTCAAGTAATAATGTCAGTCCGCTTACCAAATTTTTGGTTAAATCCTGAAGTCCAAAGCCAATTCCTACCCCTAATCCTCCGATCACGACTGAAAGAGAAGCTACATCAAGACCGTTGACAGACAGTACAATCAAAAAACCTAAAGCCCCAGCACTATAACTGATTAAAGTTGATATCGCTTCTCTATTCCCTTGGCTGAGTTTGAAGCGAATTAAGATGCGATCGCTAAGTAACCGTTTCAGCAGGTTTGTGACGACAAAAACGCCCAGTAACCCCAGAATCAGTTTTAGTATCCAAAATAGCGATATAGCTTCATTACCAGCCTTAAACAGAGGAGCGCTGACTAATTGGTTGAGATTCTCTAGAAATTGCATGAGAGGTATTCCATTTAAGACCGCAAGTGGTATTTTACAAAATCTGGGTTAGCGAAAGGTTAGGTTAGGTTAGCTAGGGAGACTGGGGAGACAAAGAAGAGATACAGCAATCCTATTTGAGATCCGAACAAGAGGGACAAGGAAGACAAGGAGGACAAGGAAGAGGTGTTTGTAACTCATTTAGGGCTGCGATATCTTTAAGTTATTAAAAACTGAGACTCAAAAATATTTAACCATTAAGAGTTAATATTTACTCAAGCAACACCAAATTTTATAAATTTAAATAACTTTAATCAAAATCATTGATTAACCAATGCCATTCCGTTACAATCTCTTTAGGTATTTTTAATACCAAGCGGTGGTCTTTTTCTAAAGGTAAGTAAAGTTTCAACGAGTTAAGGGTTTTTAACTTAAGTAGCACATCTGCGAATTGATACTCTCCTACATTAGGTGCAGGAGAAGACTCTATATAGATATCAGATGCAGTTAATAGCTGACCTTGTGTTGTTAATATCTCCAGTGGAAGCGGGTGAACAAATTGAACGGTACCGGGAAAACCGACTAACCTCAAATGTATGTCTTTTGGTTGACCTGGTTTGACGACTTTAAAAAGAACCACTTGCCAAGCATATCCCAACCCATCTTTTATAGATACCTGTGAGTGATAGCGTAAAACACCGGGCGCATCGTGATGCTGGCGAAGTAAGGCTATAGCTTCTGGAGTCAAAGTCCCAAAAGTAGCCAGTATTAGCACGAATAGTAACGAGCATCGCCACAACAGTCTGTTTAACAGGGTGGGTATCATAATTTTTTTGCCAAAGCCCGACCAAAGGAGTCACGAACCGTAAATGCAAGCAATGCAAGCAGATAAGGTTTGTTCAAAAAGTCTCTATTTTAGATAATATTCTTATTTGGGAGTCACCGTATTTACAGCAGTTTTCAAGTGACGTGAACCACAGTGTATTGTGGTACGGGCGAGGACGCTCGTCCTATATATTAAGTGGCGATCTAGAAGTACTTGAGCCCTGTAGGATAAAGATTGCTAACCAGATAAGGCTTTTGGACACCGCCTAAAGTCACTACTGTGGTCGTGGGGAAACCCGCATACGGGGGTAGCTCCCCTACATCTATTTCATAAATTAAATAATATTGTTATAGAAACATCTGAAGTGAGAACGCAGTCATTTTGAGAGATAAAGTAGAGCGATCGCCCGACTTTAATGAAAGAATTAGCTCTCTAAAATATTGACTTAACAAATCTCCACACTCTACAAAATCACTGGCAATTAAGGGATTTATTCTGAATGTGACTTTTTCTAACTTTCAGTTATGACTTAATATGACTTTTTCAGACTTTAATACCTGACTTATTCTGACTGTTTTTTTGCGATGAGATTTGGAAAACTAGAAAACAAGAATGTAGTACTTTTCAGCAAAGCAAATTCTAGTTCAAAACGTAAAACTTGTTGTGTTGTACAAGTTACCTAACTAAGTAAGTAGACTAAAAATTCTAGGAGAGCAAGTCATGATTATAGTGATGAAAACCGGGACACCTACACAAGAGATTCAGCAAATTATTCAAGATGTCAGCCAGTGGGATATAAAACCAGAAACAATAGAAAGTAACAACAAAGTTGTCATTGGTTTAGTTGGCGATACATCAAGTTTAAATATCGAGCAAGTCCAACAACTCAGTCCCTTTATCGAGCAAGTTTTACGGATCAACAAACCCTTTAAGCGAGCTTCCCTAGAATTTCGTCATGGAAAACCCAGCGAGGTTATTGTACCAACTCCTAGAGGACCCGTTGCGTTTGGTCAAGACCATCCTCTTGTTATCGTAGCTGGACCTTGTTCCGTTGAAAATGAAGAAATGATCGTAGAAACAGCCCTAGTTGTGAAAGCAGCAGGTGCTCAATTCCTACGCGGTGGAGCATACAAACCCCGTACTTCACCTTATGCTTTCCAAGGTCATGGAGAGAGTGCTTTGGGTTTGTTAGCTAAAGCAAGGGAAGCTACCGGACTGGGGATTATTACAGAAGTAATGGATACCGCCGATTTGGAAAAGGTTGCTGAAGTCGCAGATGTCATTCAAATTGGTGCTCGCAATATGCAGAATTTTCCCCTGCTAAGAAAAGTGGGACCTATTGGTAAACCCGTTCTTTTAAAGCGAGGACTGTCAGCCACTATTGAAGAATGGTTGATGGCGGCTGAGTATATTTTGGCTGCTGGTAACCCAAATGTGATTCTGTGCGAACGGGGTGTTCGTACCTTCGATCAGAAATACACTCGTAACGTTCTCGATCTTTCCGTACTTCCCGTGTTGCGTTCATTGACTCACCTACCCATCATGATTGACCCCAGCCATGCTACAGGTAAGTCAGAATTTGTACCTTCAATGGCAAAAGCTGCGATCGCAGCAGGAACAGATTCCTTAATGATTGAAGTTCACCCCAATCCAGCAAAAGCTTTATCAGATGGTCCTCAATCTCTAACATTTGAAGGCTTTGAGAAAATCATGCAAGAGATAACTCCTCTGGCTCAATTCTACGGTCGTTGGAACAGATTACCTTTTGCAGTAGCAACACCAGCAAACATGTCCAAAAGTTTTTCAACCCCCTATTTCTAATAAAGGACTCGAGACAAGGGGGACAAGGTAGAACTTTCTTCCCCCTCTTCCCCCTCTTCCCAATCCCCATTATTACCCATTGCCCAATCCCCAATCATTAGAGAGGAACAACCAGTGTATCTAGATATTCATTGCTACACAACTAACGGCGGAATTTTTGTATCGCGCTCTGTAACTAAGACTTCAATTGAAACTGGTATTGAAGAAGTTCTACTACGTCTTGATTCCCAACGTGGAGGTGTGCTGAAAAGTAGCTACGAGTATCCTGGACGTTACAAAAGATGGGAAATTGGTTTTGTCAACCCACCCCTAGAACTAGCAACTCGCGATAATTCCTTTACAATTACAGCACATAACGAGCGAGGAATGGTTTTGCTACCTTATTTAGCAGAACTCCTTGAGAATAATCCACACTTGCAAGAAGTTCGCCGAGAACACAATCGTGTTATTGGCTCTGTTCGACCAACACAACAGTTCTTTGCAGAAGAAGAAAGAAGCAAACAACCATCAGTCTTCAGTATTGTGCGAGAATTGTTACATGCATTCCACAGCCCAGAAGACGAACACTTAGGACTGTACGGAGCATTTGGCTATGACTTGGTTTTTCAATTTGAACAAATGGCAAAGCGCATAAAACGTGCTGACGACCAACGAGACTTAGTACTGTATTTACCTGATGAAATTGTCATTGTTGACCACTACTTACAAAGCGCATTTCGCTTGCAGTATGAATTTGTGACTCGTTATGGTAACACTCGCGGTTTACCTCGCACGGGTGAAACGATCGATTATCAAGGGAAACGCCTGACACCCAATAAAGCTTCCGATCATGAAAAAGGTGAGTATGAAAACCAAGTAGAGACAGCCCTTGATTACTTCCGCCGTGGTGATTTATTTGAAGTTGTACCCAGCCAAAGCTTCTTTCAAGCTTGCGAACAGCCTCCCACCGAACTTTTCCGAACATTGCAGCAAATTAACCCCAGCCCTTATGGATTCATTTTCAATCTTGGTGGAGAGTATTTGATTGGTGCTTCGCCTGAAATGTTTGTGCGCGTTGAAGGCAGACGTGTTGAAACCTGCCCGATTAGCGGTACGATCAAACGAGGAAAAGATGCAATTGATGATGCCGCTCAAATTCAAAAGCTTCTAAACTCTCGTAAAGACGAATCTGAATTAACAATGTGTACGGACGTGGATCGCAACGATAAATCGCGAATCTGCGAACCGGGTTCAGTTCGAGTCATTGCCCGTCGTCAAATTGAATTGTACAGTCATTTAATCCATACAGTCGATCACGTTGAAGGTATAGTGCGACCTGAATTTGATGCTTTAGATGCATTTCTCACTCATTTGTGGGCGGTGACAGTAACAGGCGCACCCAAACGATCCGCAATGCAGTTTCTCGAACAACACGAACGCAGTGCTAGACGCTGGTATGGTGGTGCGGTTGGATACTTAACTTTTAAAGGAGATTTAAACACCGGTTTAATTCTCAGAACCATGAGATATATGGACTCCATTGCAGAGGTAAGGGTGGGTGCAACAGTTCTTTATGACTCCGAGCCAGAAGCCGAAGCTCAAGAAACAATTACGAAAGCAGCTGCACTGTTCCAAACCCTCAACCAGAGCAAATACAGACGTTCTCATTCCTGCGATCGCGTCACCCCCGATTCCCCCCAAGCAAATCCTGGGATAGGTAAACACGTCCTACTGATCGACCATGAAGACTCTTTTGTCCACACCCTAGCAAATTACATTCGTCAAACGGGAGCAACAGTCACAACGTTGCGCCATGGTTTTTCAGAAACTGTGTTTGATATAGAACGCCCAGATCTTGTTGTCCTTTCTCCAGGACCGGGTAGACCGAGTGACTTCCGGTTAGCAGAGACAATTGCAGCTTGTAAAAAACGTCGAATTCCTATCTTTGGTGTTTGTTTGGGATTGCAAGGAATTGTAGAAGCACACGGTGGCGAACTAGGAATTCTTAACTATCCCCAACACGGAAAAGTTTCTAGCGTTTCTGTTGTTGCTTCAGACTCCATCACCTTTAAAGGCTTACCACAATCGTTTGAAGTCGGTAGATATCATTCCCTGTATGCTCTACCCGAACGATTACCTGAAGAATTAAAAGTGACAGCACTTTCCGATGATGGTGTGATTATGGGAATTGAGCACCGGGTATTGCCGATCGCCGCCGTTCAATTCCATCCAGAATCCATTATGACTATGGCATGCGGAGTTGGGCAAGAAATTATCAAGAATGTAGTTCATGCATTCACTTCAAAACCCTCTGCAGCCCTTGTTGCATGACAGTAACCCGCGACCAGTTAGTTAAATAGTGAGAAATAGACGTTTGCAGCATAAACTGACTGGTCATCAAGATTTCATCCTTTATCCTTCAGACTTTATTATTATGCTTCAGATAGAGAACCAAGCGATCGCGCGATCGGTCAAACCACAACACATCCTTGACGAGATTGTACGTTACAAACATCAAGAAGTTTCTAAAAGACACGAGCTATTACCCTTCACAAACTTACTCAACCAAATTGGAAATGCTCCTGCTGTTCGAGATTTTCTCTTAGCTCTACAAAACAGTTCCAAAAACCCTAGTTTAATTGCAGAAGTTAAAAAAGCTTCACCAAGCAAAGGAGTTATTTGTGCTGATTTCGACCCCGTGAAAATTGCACAAGCTTACGAACGAGGAGGTGCTTCTTGTCTGTCAGTGTTAACTGACGAAAAATTCTTCCAAGGTAGTTTTAAAAATTTACAGACTATCAGACAAAAAGTAACATTACCTTTGCTTTGTAAAGAATTTATCATTGACGCTTATCAAATTTATCTAGCACGTGTCAGTGGTGCAGATGCTATTCTACTGATTGCTGCTGTTTTATCAGATGAAACTCTTCAAGAGTTTGTAAATCTTGCTCGATATCTTGGGATGAGCGTTCTAATTGAAGTACATACTCTAACCGAACTTGATAGAGTTTTGTCACTATCCAATGTACAATTAGTAGGTATTAACAATCGTAACCTTGAAGATTTTACTGTTGATCTAGAAATCACCCAGCACTTATTAGCACAGCGCGGAGAAAAATTAAACAGCATGGGTATTACAGTTGTCAGTGAATCGGGATTGTATACATCTACCGATCTAGACCTAGTTGCTAAAGCAGGAGCTAGAGCCGTTCTAGTAGGAGAATCTTTAGTCAAGCAACCCAACATAGAACAAGCTGTCAAAAAACTGTTACAAGGTTAAAAATTACCTCTTCCTCCCCTCTTCTTCCTTCACAATTCATCATTCATAATTCATCATTCACCTTCCTCCCCTCTTCTTCCTTCACAATTCATCATTCATAATTCATCATTCACCTTCCTCCCCTCTTCTTCCTTCACAATTCATCATTCATAATTCATCATTCACCTTCCTCCCCTCTTCTTCCTTCACAATTCATCATTCATAATTCATCATTCACCTTCCTCCCCTCTTCTTCCTTCACAATTCATCATTCACCTTCCTCCCCTCTTCTTCCTTCACAATTCATCATTCATAATTCATCATTCACCTTCCTCCCCTCTTCTTCCTTCATAATTCATCATTCATAATTCATCATTCACCTTCCTCCCCTCTTCTTCCTTCATAATTCATCATTCATCATTCATAATTCACCATGACTTCTATTTCTCAACGTTTTGAATCTTTACGCAAAAATAACCAGTGTGCTCTCATTCCTTTTCTCACCGCTGGTGACCCCAATCTAGAAACCACAGCACAAGCCCTACAAATTTTAGACTCAAACGGTGCTGACATAATTGAATTAGGAGTTCCTTATTCAGATCCGCTAGCAGATGGACCAGTGATTCAAGCTGCTGCAACCCGTGCTTTAAAACAAGAAACTCGATTGGCTCAAGTTTTAGAAATGGCTCAAGGGCTCACTCCTAATTTGCGATCGCCCCTCATTTTATTCACTTACTACAATCCCATTTTAAATTTAGGTATTCAACCATTTCTCAAACAAATTTCTGCTGCAGGAATCAAAGGATTAGTCGTACCCGATTTACCTCTAGAAGAAGCCAGCGAACTGCTAAATTCTGCCAGTGAAGTTGGAATTGAAACTACATTACTCGTTACCCCAACCAGTTCCAAAGAACGCATAGAAGCCATTAGCAGTCAATCGCAAGGATTTATTTATTTAGTCAGTGTCACAGGTGTTACAGGAGTACGCTCTCAACTGCAAGGAAAAGTGAAAGACGTATTACAAGAAATACGAAATGTTACCAACAAACCCATCGGAGTCGGTTTCGGGATTTCAGGAACAGAACAAGCTCGCCAAGCCATTGACTGGGGTGCAGATGCAGTGATTGTAGGAAGTGCTTTTGTACAACGTTTAGCAGAAGGAACACCACAACAAGGACTGGAAGCTATTAAAAACTTCTGTCAAGAACTGAAAGCATCAATATCAGTTGTAAGAGCTTAATCAATAACTATTTTGAGCCATCTTCTCCCCGTGCGCTCTCTGCGGTTTTTGATTCACATTTTTTGGCACATTTTTTGGGGGAAGAGAGAATTCTCTTTAGATAAAACCAACACATCCACAATCAAATTTCAGGAGACTTCAATGTTAGCAAAAGAACAAGATATCGATAATATTGCTTCTTTCTTCACTCAACAACCCGATGCACTGGGAAGATTTGGTCGATTTGGCGGTAAATACGTACCGGAAACATTGATGTCTGCTCTCAGCGAGTTAGAAATTGCTTTTAAAAAATATCAAAACGACCCCCTCTTTCAAGAAGAACTTCAACCGCTTCTACGCGACTACGTTGGACGTGCGACACCTCTTTACTTTGCAGAACGGCTTACACAACACTATCAAAAATCTGATGGAACAGGACCGCAAATTTATCTCAAACGTGAAGACTTAAACCATACAGGAGCACATAAAATTAACAATGCTTTAGCGCAAGTGCTTTTAGCAAAGCGGATGGGTAAAAAGCGCATTGTTGCAGAAACAGGAGCAGGTCAGCATGGTGTTGCGACTGCTACAGTCTGCGCTCGTTTTGGTTTGCAGTGCGTAATTTACATGGGAATTCACGATATGGAAAGACAAGCGCTGAATGTCTTCCGTATGAAGTTGATGGGAGCAGAAGTACGAGGCGTAGCAGCAGGTACTGGAACCTTAAAAGATGCAACAAGCGAAGCGATTCGGGATTGGGTCACAAATGTAGAAACCACTCATTACATCTTAGGTTCTGTTGCTGGACCGCATCCTTACCCCATGATTGTCAGAGAATTTCAAGCAATTATTGGTAAAGAAACTCGCGTTCAATGTGAGGAAAAATGGGGAGGTCTTCCAGATATTGTTTTGGCTTGTGTCGGTGGTGGTTCTAATGCTATCGGGCTGTTCCATGAATTTTTGAAGGAACAATCTGTACGCATAATTGGCGTTGAAGCAGCAGGTGAGGGTGTTGATACTGAAAAACACGCAGCAACTTTAACAAAAGGTCGCATTGGTGTTTTGCATGGTGCAATGAGTTTTGTCCTGCAAGACGAAGATGGTCAAATTGTAGAAGCACATTCTATTAGTGCTGGTTTGGATTATCCCGGTGTGGGACCAGAACACAGTTATTTGAAAGATATAGGACGTGCTGAATATTACAGTGTTACGGACTCTCAAGCTTTAGCTGCGTTCCAACGTCTGTCTCAATTAGAAGGGATTATTCCAGCACTAGAAACATCTCATGCGATCGCATTTCTAGAAACTCTGTGTCCGCAATTAACAGGTAGTCCCCGAATTGTCATCAGCTGTTCCGGACGCGGCGATAAGGATGTACAGACAGTCGCCAAGTTTTTCAACCCTGCTTAATTCTAGAATAACGAGGAGCAAAGATTATGGTAACGGCACCCGCTCAAGTTGCAAAAAATTCTTCCAACTACGAACCCCCTAATTGGTCTGCTTTATTACAGCAATTACTAGATGGTCAATCCCTGTCAGTTTCTCAAGCTTCTGATTTGATGTACGGTTGGCTGACAGACGGTATTTCTCCCGCACTCTCGGGTGCAATTCTAGCAGCAATTCAGGCAAAGGGTGTATCTGCTGATGAATTGTTGGGTATGGTTAAGGTTTTATATACCCAATCTATCAAAGCAACACTGCGAGACAGCGTTGTCGGTAATTCACCACTTGTTGATACCTGTGGGACTGGTGGAGATGGAGCATCAACGTTTAATATTTCAACAGCTGTTGCTTTTACAGTTGCAGCCGCAGGAGTCAAAGTTGCCAAGCACGGGAATCGTTCCGCATCGGGGAAGACTGGATCGGCTGACGTGTTAGAAGCTTTGGGTTTAAATCTCAAAGCCAGCAGCAAGAGAACTCAAGAAGCTGTTGACGCAGTTGGCATTACTTTTCTCTTTGCACCAGATTGGCATCCCGCCCTTAAAGCGATCGCACCTTTGCGAAAAACTTTAAAAGTCCGCACAATTTTTAACCTCCTCGGTCCGCTGATTAACCCCTTGCGACCGACAGGACAAGTCATTGGTGTGAATAAACCCGCTTTGGTAGAAACTTTTGCTAAAGTTTTGTATCAATTGGGTACTCGTCGGGCTGTGGCGTTGTACGGTCGGGAAAAATTAGATGAAGCTGGGTTGGGAGATAAAACCGATTTAGCTATTGTCTCTGACAAACAAATGCACTTGCTAGAACTCGATCCGCGAGACTTGGGTCTTACTCCAGCCCCAATTAGCGAACTCAAGGGTGGAGATGTCCGAGAAAATGCAGAAATTCTCAAAGCTGTCCTTCAAGGGAAAGGGTCGCAAGCACAGCAAGATATCGTTGCTCTCAATACAGCTTTAGCTCTGTATGTTGGTGAAGCTGTACCCGATACTGGCGATTATTTTGAGACTTTGACTAACGGCGTTGCGATCGCTAAAGATATTCTTCAAAGCGGTCAGGCTTGGAATAAGTTAGAGCAACTTTCTCAATTTCTACAGTAATTTCAGTACTTGAAAGTTTTGGTAGGGGTGCAAGGTATTGCGCCCTTACATCTTTATTCAAAGAGGTTTAATACATCAATACCTTTGCCAATTTTTCAAAAGCCCTACAGACTGGAAGTCTGTGGCTACATAAACAAAGCCCACCTGCGTGGGCTAAAACCCAAAGCCCACCTGCGTGGGCTTTGTTTGTACAGCAGAGGCGGCGCGTTGCCCAGAGCAGCGCCGTGCGGGGGTTCCCCCCGTTGAAGCAACTGCCGTCCACATTTCTAATGTGGGGGCGTTTTGGCAAAGGTATTGATACATACAAAAGTTATTAAACCGCAGATGAACGCTGATGCTGGCTGATAAATCTGTACTTCGCCTGTGTTCAAGAATTAACCAAGGTTGAGATAATGTAGAGGTTTTAACCGTTTAGAGTATCTCTCAACGCTTTGATCGTCACGCTGCCACCCTCAACAGTTTCAATCTCAAGTTTAAACCCATACAGCAGACTCATTCCCACAAGTGGATCGGTTTCCGAGGCTGCTACATCCACAACTTGAGGCTGACTATCCCAAATAACGATCGCACGATACATTTCAAAGATTGCTTCGCTACCATCGCCCAAAGTTGCAACATCCCGAAATATCCAAGGTAAGCCAAGAGACTCGATTGTTGCGAGCGGAAGAGACAGAAAGCCTGTGAAACCTGTGTCAATCACTGCCTCTATCATCTGCTTTGGGGCATCGGCACGACCAAGTGCAACCCGAATCACGGCTTCACAACTCTGATTAACGAAACCGCGCATCATACTGTTTTTCTTAAACTCCGAGATCCAAAGCGGTAAACAGCACGATGTCCAATCCGGATTACCCATGGCTGAGCATCTGGATACCGCTCATAAAGCCGATCGGTAGCCGCGATCGTATTATCCGCAATTTCAAAGGCCCCGGTTTCGATATCGATAGCCACAATCTTGCCATGATTGCCTTCCTCGACTTGTTGACGTACTTGAGACTCATAAATCTCATTGCCACGGCGAGCAAACTCTTCTTTACTGTAACGAGGTTGTCGAATTGCCATAGCCTTGACTTTATTGCAATTGTACCCATTTATTTTAACTTGGCGATTGGCTTTATCAATTAAGTACGGAAGGCAGTCGCGAGGCAGCGCGTTGCGGTGAGTAGCGCCGTGCGGAGAGAAGTTGCTATTGGGGGAAACCCCCAATAGCAAACTTCGGAGGGTTCCCCCCGTTGAGGCGACTGCTCTGGGTTCCCCCCGTTGTAGCGCCTGCCGTCCACTTTTCTAGAGCGTCGGTACAGTATTCCCAAAAACCCGATTTCTTCAATTTGAGCTTACGAAATATCGAGCTTTTCGAGTCAGAGAAACCGGGTTTTTTGTCTTCATATTGATTACTGTACCGGCGCTCTAGAGTGAGGGCGTTTTGGCAAAGGTATTGACTATATGTAAGGGCGCAAGGCATTGCGTCCCTACTAGTGTGGTCTATTGACCTGAAAATGGCTGTAAAGTGTGAAATACTATAAACCATCGATTCTATATGCCAAAAAAAGATACTCAAATGTTATTGTTTCCTACTGAAGTTAAAGTGAGTCACGATATGAGGATGTCCAAGCTCACGTGATGCTTTAAAGTGTCCAATCTTCAGTTAATAACCCTGTCACTTTACTAAAGTCTCGATGGTTACGAGTTAACAAGATCAATCCACGAAATAGCGCGATCGCCGCAATCCGCGCATCCATCTTTGCCAGTTGAATCCGTTGTGACTGTAATCGATCGAATGTCGCTGCTGCACCCACATCGAACGAGACAAGGGGCAAAACTTTGAAGTCGCTAACGAGTCGTGTCATCATTTCATATCCTTTCACAACATCATCTAAGTTACGAGCACGATTGATATAAGCGTGACTACCTAGCGTCTGTTCGTGAAACGTCACAGTTGATACAGCAAAATCTGACAATGGGTAGTGAGTCATGCGTGTCGAAAGGTTACTGTAATCCTTCCCTACTTGACGCTGAAGAATGCTCAGATGATCTGTATCCAATAAATATTTCATAGCTCATCTTGCGCTTCAAGAAGAGACTCATTCCCTTGGCGAATCGCTCGTCCGTAAGCAAGCACTTCGTCAAAGGCTGGTTCATCTTTGAAAGACCCCGTAATTTGTTGCAGCCAATTTGTCTGTTGAGCAGTCGGAACTTGCTTCTGCAACTCAGCGATCGCTGCTTCTATTGCTGCAAGTCGTTCTTCTAAAGAAGTGTTAGGTGTCATTTGAGTTCCTCCTATGTCTAATTGCCATAGCCTTGACTTTGTTGCAATTGTACCCATTTATTTTAACTTGGCGATTGGCTTTAGCAGTTAAGTACAGAAGGCAGTCGCAATGAAAAAATTTCAAGACTTGACCCGCATAGTAACAACTGTTTGGAATCTTCACTTTTCAAAGCGAAAAGAGTTCAAAGCCAATAGTCCATATTTTCAACATTGCTTTCGCTAGAAAATTCTTCACTTTTTGCTGTAAAAGCATCAAAGTTAGAACAAAAATAACAATCAGGTGTTTCTAAATACTCTGTATTGGTCTGATGCCAAACACAGTTAGGAAACTCATAAACCCAATCAATTCCAGCATTTACATTCAAAAAACCACTGACTGTGCCATGAATTACACCGACTGCGGTACTAGCACAAATACTATTCAACCAAAATACGGCTGGATCGTTAACTCCTTCTAAATAACCTGCGCTTGCAACCATTTGATTGATTTGTACTGGTGCGGATTCTACAGCAGCTTTTTGCAGGTTGATAATATTGCCACACATCAAGCACCAACCGCCTCCTAAAGGAGGAATGGTGACGCGACAAAACATTCGCGGTTTGCGATCGCATTGATTCAGATCGATGTGAGTGCCAAGGCAAATAAGAGGATGCATATATTCTAATGCAAGTTCTTGGGCTATTTTGCGAGAAAGATGATTATCTGTTGCAACTACGATTAAATCGGATGTGGCTATAGCCGATCTAGCAACTTCATTGTCTATTGCTGTTGGTATTGTGGTTACACAGGAGCCTGTTTGATAGATTTTTTTGATTAAGTGTTTTACGCAATCAACTTTTTTCCATCGCTGTTCGACCATTTTTTGAGTAGCTCCTGGCATTCGATTGAGGTTGACTGCTTCTATGCGATCGCTGTCTATTAATATCCAATTCCTTACACCTAACCGCCCTAATAGTTCGGCAAAGATTGAACCTATTCCACCACATCCGATAAGACTTACTTTTAGTTCGCCAAGTTGTTTTTGACAGGTTTCGCCAAATACTTTTTGCCTGGAGAACATGAGATTGCGATCGTTGGATATAAGCTTTGTCATATCGATTGCACCATAATTCTGAATTGTTGATGCAATATTATGCTCTTGAAAGTTGTCTTCCAGAGAATTTGTGCTCTCCAAGTAATTAGTAGAAAATTTTATATCATAGGATTTTTTTCCTTTTCTGTCCCAGATACGAAATTTACTTTGTTCTAGTGATTGATTGAAGACACCTGAAATTAGCCGAGGCTTTTTAGGGAAATTCTTAGCCAGAAATCGAGCATAATCCGCTTCATAATAATTATCAACAGAAGAAAATTCAGGAATTATCTCCCCAACATGAGTATGAATATGAACGACATGCAAACCTTCTTTGAGATACTGTTTCAACAAGTAGAAATGAAATTGTTGTGTTAAAACTAATCCACTAACAGACTGCATCTCATAGCAATCGGGAGAAGGAACAACCCAAGCTTTAGGAATATAGCGAATTTTTCTTTTTGACACTTGATGGGGTTTACAAAAAAAGAAACCAATCACTTCTTCATTTGAATTCCGATAATCCAACATATTTTGACGAAACTCTTGCCACATTTTCGGCGGTATATGCAAAGAATACTCTACCAGGAGATTTTGATGTGTCATAAAATTTGACCCTCAGTACAATTTATTCTTTTTCATTTTCCTTTCATAATTCATAATTCCTCATTCATCGCTATTAATTGCATGACGTGCAGTTACAAAGAGTGTCGCGAGGTTATGTCCTCTATCAACTTGCTGAGTTGGCTTCCAGGAATTCAACCATACTTCTCGATTGAAGCCTCCTCCGAGTCCCACACAATACCAGTACCATCCTTCATCACTTAAGAAAGGCGCTCCATAATAGCTTTGTCTTGTAAAGTGATGATCTCCTTCTCCGGTTGTATTCCAAGGATAATTAAGATAACAACCGATAGGAGGTAATTCAGGATATTCTGGAGGCAATAAGAACAAAACGTCGGTATTAGAAACTGTAAACTTCTGGGAAGATAAAGGCATTCCTTTAACTAAAATAGCCGTGTATTTGACATTCTCAACTGTTTTAGTACCAACAACAATATTTTTTGCTGCTTTTTCCAAAAGTTTGAGTTCTTCGAGCAATCTTGAAGTTGGGCGAAACTCAAATTTATCTTGACTAATTGTAATTGTCATAACTTACCTACACAAAATTATAGTTGACTAACGTTGACTTATATGGGGCTTACGCCTACCCTTTAACAATTTTGGGTACAGTCCATACTTTTGAGCCTTCTTTCAGAGCTTCATTATTCTTCAAGGGTCTAGTTCCACCAAAACCTTCTTCCATAACATCGTCGTTACCAATTTCTGGAAGTTTTTTTCTCAGTTGTTCTACTGTAGTTCCTTGTGGTAAATCGACTAGTTTTCCATTGATGACTGCTCTCATATTGTCTCCTTTTTTTGTGAATGCTGTATTGCTGATAGTTTTAATCAAGAAATGGATAACTTGAAGTTTTTTGTAATATATAAAATACCCACTTGTGTTTGAGATTTTGGTTTATGAGGAGTGCCAAACCAGTACCACAAACAAAATAAGCCAAAGATACTACTACAAATGCTGACAATGATAAACTGGACAAACTGTCTGGAAATTGATTCTTCAAGAAGAATACATCTTTTATCTAATTGATTGAGATGATTTTTAATGGTGTTGAGTTCTTGTGCATATTTCTGCTCTTGTTGCTGGCTTAGATTCATCATTTGTGCCTCTAATGTTTGAACATTTTGTATAGTATTTGTCGTTTTCTGCTTGAGCGTATCCAGAGTTTCTAAGCAATCGTGTCCTTGAGTAATTAGTTTTCCATTAACTGTTGGCATGATATTCACTGGTCATTTGTCGTTTGTCATTGGCATTGATTTATGTTGGGTTGAGGAACGAAACCCAACCTACGTGGTTGCTGAAATTTAATCAAATATGCTGGTGTTACCAATTCTGTGAAAAGTTTGGCTGCTATTTTGAGGATTGAATGAATCAAAGACTTCAATTAAATCCACAATGCTATTAGCCGCATTTTTTAATTCGCTACCTAACGATTGTTCTACTGATGCAACTTCAACGCGCATTCCTCTTCTTCTCAATTTTTCTGCTAAATAAGCAAAATCAGAATCGCCTGTCACTAATACAACGATATCCGGCTTCACTTCTAAAGCTAATTCAATTGCGTCCATTGCCATAACGATATCAATATTACTTTCATAGTCTTCTCCTTTCACTTTTCCTTCTTTGGTAACGACTAAAAAACCATTATTTCTAGCCCAGTAAACAAACTTTTCTTTGGTTTTTCGCTGTTCTTCAAATCTTTCTCTGGCTGGAGGTAATCCTACGTAAATTACCATTTCTATCAATTCTCTACCTTCTTTAGGATCTGCGAGGTAGTGACAAATTTTTTGCCAGTCAATTTTCCTATTAAAGCTTTGTGCTGCTAAGTAAGTATTATCGCTATCTGCAAAAATCAGGACACGACGAGTTGTTAGCATAGGTTTTCCCTAACTGCTTTCGGCTTGGGTTTGATTTGTCTATGCTTTATTAAAGCCTATGCTTGGAAAGGCGAGTTTCCGAATAAAATAGTTTTACAAGAGGTTGAAACTAGGCACAACTAGCAAGCTATGCCATACAGTCAATTTACTATCCAACAAATAAAAAGTAACTTTGGGATTGTTATCTCCGAGCAATTTGGAATTTTTGCTGATATACCAGAGATAACTTATAGCGATTTTCTGGCTCAATCTCTTAAAGAATATTTACCTCTAGCATTAGCGATCGATACTAAAAAAGCACGTTCCGAACTAATTGTCATGCCTATTTTGGTAGAGATGAAAAGACAAATGGCATTACAAATTAGTATATTTTCTGGTAAAGACTTGACTGTAGATGTTACAAAAGGTTTAAATGGATTTTGTGATTTTTTAATTAGTCTTTCTTCAGAACAAATAATTATTGAAGCACCAGTTGTAACTTTAGTAGAAGCGAAAAATGATAATATTCAATCGGGTTTGGCACAATGTATGGCAGAAATGATAGGTGCTCAAATTTTTAATGAAATTAAAGAAAACCCAATTAGTGTAATTTATGGTGTAGTGACAACTGGTACAAACTGGAGATTTTTGCGATTGAAAGGCAATACTATAGAAATAGACTTTAATGAATATTTTATCAGTCAGGTGGGGAAAATACTCGGAATTTTGAAAAGTACAGTTACTGGTCAGTAACAACTATAAGCGATCGCTATAATCTTGTCATATTTGTTAACTTTCATCTTTATAAATCTTACTACGATGTCCAATTTTTACAACATTTACTAGTAAAACATTCTCAAATATATCGTATATAATACGATACTCGCATACTCTTATTCTATAAGTATTTTCTTTACCTTTAAGCTTTTTCACTCCACTGGGACGGGGTTCTATAGCTAAATTATCAATTTTAACTTGTATTCGTTCTTGAAGTTCTAGTGGTAATTTTTTAATTTGTTTTAACGCTCCTTTTAATATTTCAACTTTATAATTCACGCAACTTCCTTTTTTCTTTCGGTTTTCAGTTCTTTTTTAGCTTCTTCCCATGACACTGAACCTTCATTTTCTGCTTCTTTTTTAGCAAGCTCGTATGCTTTTAAATCTTCTTCCTCTTCTTCTTCTTCTATTTTTATCAAGAGAGTGTAAATTTCATCTAGAGTACTATCATAAGCTTGATTTATTAGTTCGTTGATATCTTTGATTAACTGTTCGCGTTCGCGTTCGGTTTTCATAATTAATACTCTTGGAGCTTGTCAACTCTATAGTATCCTATTTTATTTGTAAAATACCTGTTTGCTAGGAAACTCTTACCAAAAAAACTTTATTTATTCCAATTTGACCAAATTCGTCGGGTAATCGTCAAGATGACTTCTTAACTAGATCGAAATACCCTACTACAAATACTTATAGCAACTTTATTGTTTTTCAATTATACGCCTCCACATTGTTAGTTGAGACACCAAAAGCTAGACCAAAATCAAACCAATACAGTTTCCAATTATACGCCTCCACATTGTTAGTTGAGACACTTTAGCCAATACAGTAAGTGTGTTACAGCAAGTTTCCAATTATGCGCCTCCACATTGTTAGTGGAGACTTATTGCGTTGTTGGGCAATTGATACAACAACTGGTGTTTCCAATTATGCGCCTCCACATTGTTAGTGGAGACATTCTTCAAGCATACCTATCTGCTCAAGTACATCCGTTTCCAATTATGCGCCTCCACATTGTTAGTGGAGACCCCATGATTGAGCTTCTTCTACCGAATCAAAACTTTTCTGTTTCCAATTATGCGCCTCCACATTGTTAGTGGAGACAAAAGGCAGAGGAGGACAGGCAATTGTTCTGAGGTTTCCAATTATGCGCCTCCACATTGTTAGTGGAGACGAAGGTTTTGAAGATCATTATAATGAGTTACTTTATGTTTCCAATTATGCGCCTCCACATTGTTAGTGGAGACCTCTTTGCTTTTTCGATCGCTTCTTCTTTGCTGTCAAGTTTCCAATTATGCGCCTCCACATTGTTAGTGGAGACTTAATTGATATTAGCTATAGTTTTGTGGGAGTAATGTTTCCAATTATGCGCCTCCACATTGTTAGTGGAGACGTAGGTCGTGTCTAGGATTCGGCGGGTTTTGTTGGGTTTCCAATTATGCGCCTCCACATTGTTAGTGGAGACCCATCGCTTCTCAAGATGGCAATCCTTATAGAGTTTCCAATTATGCGCCTCCACATTGTTAGTGGAGACTTTGCTTTTAATTCTCCAAATCGCTTGCTTACTAACATAAGTTACCTCGTGTTTCCAATTATGCGCCTCCACATTGTTAGTGGAGACAGAGGCAGCGATCGCGAGTTGGGAAAAAGCTAGAAGTTTCCAATTATGCGCCTCCACATTGTTAGTGGAGACGCCACAAGGCTATTTACGTTCTAAGCCAAATTAGAAAAGTTTCCAATTATGCGCCTCCACATTGTTAGTGGAGACACTGCTTACCTCGGTTGCGCCCACTGTGGTGGGGAATTGTTTCCAATTATGCGCCTCCACATTGTTAGTGGAGACTATCTGAAAATGCAGAACCGCGCTCGTCTCAGGGAGTTTCCAATTATGCGCCTCCACATTGTTAGTGGAGACCAGCTACTTTGTAATATTTGTAGCCTGGGTCGTTTCCAATTATGCGCCTCCACATTGTTAGTGGAGACCAATGACTGGTAGGTAAGAATTTGTTTCTCCGTGAGTTTCCAATTATGCGCCTCCACATTGTTAGTGGAGACGTGATGGTGCAGAAAAAGACATTGGTTTTATTGGGTTTCCAATTATGCGCCTCCACATTGTTAGTGGAGACTCCAGTCATTCTTTTCCCTTCTCTTGACTTAAAAATGTTTCCAATTATGCGCCTCCACATTGTTAGTGGAGACCTCACGGTGTAGAGTGCTCGGCTTCTTATATTAAAAGTTTCCAATTATGCGCCTCCACATTGTTAGTGGAGACAATCCATTTGTCTTCCATACTCTTGTGTTTTGGCTAAGTTTCCAATTATGCGCCTCCACATTGTTAGTGGAGACGGCGGGAGTCTAGAGAGCTTGCAGAACAAGACTTTTGACTCCTATTTTCGCGGACCACATAAAAAAGTACCGTTTGAGCGATCGCTTGTCAGCACCTCCCATCATAAAAATCTCTGTAAAGCTAAGTATAGCAAGGGTTTTAGAGTTTCCGCGAACCCCCATCTTAACTAAAATGCTCCAAAGCTATGACTGATAAGTATTGGCAGGTTATATAACAAGCGTTCGATAAATACACCTCCTGGTTCGCGCAACTGCGGTGCTCAAGTGATATCGTTTGCGATCGCTTCTAATTCATCATACAAGTTCCTCTCATTATATTTGAGGCCCAAGCAGTCTATTTGATTAAGAAATTTTTCTTTTACAGCTTGCTGATATGCTGTCAGAACATCTGTGTAAGTTGATGTAGTTGAGTTTCCTAATAAGTATTGAATCACTTCTTGTTCGTTAAATCCTAACAAATTATGCATTAGTTGGTTACGGATATCGTAATCATATTGTTTTTTATTATCTTTTTCGATGCACATCCATTTGAGTAAATCCCAAGAGTTAAATTCTGGTCTAAGTTGATGAAGCCATTTAAATAATCCAGAATTACTATTCATCAAATCGAATTGTTTTTTTTGAAATTTCTTTTCAAAATTAGCAATTGGAAATGACAGTTGAGTTAATATCTCAATTTTGATATCAATAAGTGTTTGCTCGGTTCTATCCCAATCGGGTATACCTAAAACTGATTTAAGTTTTTTATCTAGATATGAGTCCCGATTATTTCTAATAAAAACTAATCCTGGTTGCTGCCACTTAACTAATTGTTGACTTATAAATATCTTTTTATTATGACTAATATTAAGAATTATTTTTTGATTGTTAATTTCCTTTGCAATCGCAGCTTTTAAGAAAGTCTCATGAGCCGCAGCTAATAAAGCAATACCTTGAAGGTAGTTCTTTTCCTTAAAAAAAATCTCAACTAAATTTAATGCATCAACAACACGCTGTATTGCTGGTTCTACATTAAACTCATGTCCTTTTGCCAAACTTTCACGAATATTAAATACACTAACCATGTTTTCCAAACGTGGTTTAACATTTTTATTGTCTACATAACCAATCTCCTGTAACATAGACAAAGCTACACCAGGTAGACCTTCGATTGTTAATTGTTTTGCCTTTTGAATTTGTATTCCCATCCAATAATTAGAAATCTCAACTAATTGAGGGTCAGAAGTTTGCTCACCCTCATCGTTAAAAAATATATTACTAGATAAAAACTTCACATTTTTAAAATTGCTTAAGCTAGCAAATTGTACCGCCGAAGATATTGCTGGAGTTCCTGCTTGATGACTAACATATATAGTGTCATTGGGATTATACTGAGGAAATTTATTTAATTCTTTTTTAAGATTTTCAAATTGTTCTTGAACTACCTTCAAAGTTTTATCCCAATTATCTAACCCTTGTTCTGACATTGGGTTTAAAGTCAAAAATTCTGGTTCAACGGGTGAAAAAATTTTATTTTGTCTAAAATATTCCTTAAATACAGATTTTAAAGTACAAGTATCTTGCCAAAAGGAGATAATTCATTATTCGTTACTTTTCATTCAATTCACGGATTCATTAAGAAAGATATTTCTTTGGTCGGTCAACAATACGATAATAATAGATGGTTTCTCATTTGGATTTGCCGAAAAATATTGAGAAAAGTATCTAACAATGGAAATGCTAAGTCACTATAATTGTTTTGTAAATAATTTTCATAAACTATGCCTAGTACCCTAGCAGGAACGAGATAAAGTTCGGAAGCTTTATCTTGCTGAATAGCTGCAAATTTATCACATTTTTTATATCTTTTTCCTCGTCATACCTCACTTCTTCATAAAAGAGATTTTCCCAATTGTAATTTATCTTTAATTGCACATCACTATTCCCTGTAGTAATAATCCAAATTGACATTTTAATCCTCCTTTTACCAAATCTTTGTAAATCCACTATTATCTTTAAGAAAATTCAAAAATTTTGTTGTTTCTGAAGATTCATCGGAGAAAATAGTAAGTAACTCCACGTAACCATCTCCCCTCACAATCTCCTTATTGTCATTAATAATAACAAAACGTGGATACATTCGATGCCAAATACGTCCTGTATTTCCCATACTTCCCGCTAAAAGTGATTTTTTAATCGTATCCTCTCCTCTATAAGCATCATGAAACCAGAGAATAGCTTTACTTTCACCATTTTCAGCAAAACGTGCCCATACTTGCACTTTTGGCGAATACCAAGCTTCACGCCAGTGTACTATGTCACTATTTTGATCTACTTGATTATGAGGCTGATTTTTTGGAAGATTGTCTGGACGTTTTGGTGGAGGTTTGAGATGAGGACTTTGACTTTGATTGGATAAATTTATTGATGGACTTGTAGTTGTTTTTATGGGTGTACTCATGGGTGTCTTAAGGACCGTTGTTACATCACGATTTACTCTCTTATGTTGCGGTATCCAACTACAAATTATCTCTCGTATATCTTTAATATATCCAATAATATCTTCGAGTTGATTAACAGGATAATATGCTAACTTATCAAGAAATTGCCAGTGACAGCCAATCACTTTATCACTATGATTATTAAAATATTCTCTGTAAAATTCTTTGTGACAAACTCTGCGCCATGATTTACCAAAACCACCAAATAACATGGAAAATTTTATCAAAGTGTCAGCAGTTCTTAATAATTTTTCTTTCTCTGCACTCTCTATCTCAGGATGCATACAAAAAATATTTAAAATACCTTCTGACAGTTCATAATGTCCGGGATTATTTTGGGAAATAATTTGTGAAGGCTCAAAATCAAAATCTATTCCTAATAATCCGACAATTGAACCTGTTGAATCTTTATCTAGATTTTTGTCAGCAAATCCACCCCATAATTTTTGAGTAATTTGCTTTGCTGTTCCTTCGTCAGTTAATCCTCCTAATAAACGTAAGGTGTGACCGCGCAAAGCAGCTTTGAACATATTAGGACGAAATTCTGGGGTACGATTAACTAATTTTGATATTGCTCCTTGTCCTTTTAGCTTAACTTGTAATAATTGATTGGGATGATGACTCTGATTAATTTCTAGAGATCTAAAATAACCGTAACTAGCACTGACTCTAGAACCAAGCCCACAAGCTAATGCTCTTTCCCAAATTATTTTAAGTATGTTCCACTCTGATTCATCTAGCTCTATGGTACTGGAAATACCAAATCTTAATGTAGTTTTATAGAGGGATATCATGGAATTTGCATTAGTTGGTTTATTCCTATCGTCTTTAATGACTTGTTTTATTTCTTGACTGTGGATAATATCTACTAAGCTTTTTGTCCAGTTCATATTGACTGGATAAGCACCATGAAAGCGCAAAATCCCAGGTTCGCTACTACCATCTGCTAGCTTTTTACCGCAATATTTTTCTGCTTCTTTTTTCCCCTGTTCTTTCCCATAAAATTGCTTGCAAGCACGAATAAAAGCACCTTTCATACTTGCACCCGAGAAATAGGGAAATCCTTTAGCACCAATAATCGGACGTATGACACCCTCATCTTGTCCGCTATTGGAAACTAATCTCCATTTAATTGAATATGTCCATGTTTTTACATTAGAGCCAAATTCTGGAAATTTGAAGGTTGTACTTTCTGGGGGTTTTGCGTTTGGTTTTGGACGTGCTACAGCTTGATTGTTGTCCTGCTGTGAATTAGATACAGCTTGATGCTTTTGAGATTCTTCTTGAGGAAGTAAATCTTTAGGAAAAACATCCTTCCACTCATCAACCCATATCTCAACATCCTGACGCTTATCTTTAGTTGTATTTTTGCGTTTGTCAACAACTCGCTGAATTTGGCAACGTCCTCCAACTTGAGCGCGGAACATCATTGGTACATTTTCATCATTCATAAGTTATTTTCCTTTTTAATTTTTTTATAGAATTTTCTATGACTTCTCTTGCACTTTCTTATATCGCTGCGTCCACCAAACTAAACTGTCACAAAATTGAGTTAAAACAGCTAAAGTTATTCTCTGATGTTCTATCGGAAATTTTTCCCTATCCCAAAATTTAGCTGTCATTTTTTTAATATCTTCGGTTTTAAAGTTTTTGCCATCACGATCTATTTTTTCATTTGGTACTTCAATTCCTGCTTTCTTCATAATTTCTACTAATTCTTTCCAAGTTTCTAACCAAAATTCTCCTTTGATGTAATCCTCAGTATTTTTATCCTTACTCATTAATCGTAAATGCTCTCCCCAAAACCTTTCTAAGCCATAAGCAGCTGTGACACGCATTTTGTGAGATTCATTTAAAACTTCTTTATCGCGGTATTTAAGCACAATATTTTGTGCTTTTTCGTCTAATTGGTAAGAATTCCAAGTCATGATTTTTTCTCTTTAATATGTAGAATTGTTAAATGACAATGACCTAAACCTATAGATTCGAGTCCACCCAGATAAATTTCTCCACTTAATGCACCCTGAATTGGTTTCCAATCCCAATCTTTATCATGGAATTTAATAGCAATTGGAAAAGCTAAAATAGTGCCTTCTGGTAAGGCTTCTGTATTAAAAAACTGTCCTTTTTTTGCCCTCTTCATATCGTCTTCTAATGCAACTCGACTCTGGCGATATAAAGCCATATCGTGAATCATAGCTATATCATTATCATCCACGACAACTGCAGGTAAATTTTTATCCAAAGGGAACCAATCTGATAAATTTTCTGATTTTTTAATTTCTAAAAAACCGAGGTTAAAAAAGAGAAACTTTTTACCTTTTAATTTATTATCTTTCGACTCTAACGCTTTGTTCCATAATTCTTGAGAAGCTGTATATTCTTTAGGAATCTCGCTATCTTTTTTATTCAATCTAGCTATCCGGTTATACCTTTTGAGTAAACTAGGACAACTTACCCATATAATGGGTTGTCCCGGACAAAAAACAGGCAACCAAACAATGGAAGCGTGTTCTAATTTAATAACAGCTTCACTAGTACTATCTGGTTGTCCCTGTTCAGCTTTTTTCCCATACCAAAAATCTTCATCTAGTTCTGGAGGAATTGTTTCTCTTCGCTTTTCTAAATAACCACGATATTGACGCATATCGGCTCGCAAACGACCGCGAATTGAGCTACCATTAATAATGCCAGTTTGGGTAAATTGGTCGCGGAAGATAAGGTTTAAGTTACCGTTTTCTTCTCCAGCGGTTGCACCCACGTGAACTGGTGCTAGAGTCTCAATAATTCCACAAGCTTTTTGATACATTATTTATCTCTCCTATTTAGCTTTTAATTAAGCCTCTTGATATTTTGGTAAACCCGTAATTTCTACAGGTAAACATAAACCACAACCAATTTTTTTTAAGCTGTATCCCTCATTTGGAAACCAATCATCCTTAAATTGACTCCAAGACAAATTCAGAGGTTTTGGTAACACATATACGCTTCCGGCTGGAACTGCATAACGCCCTCTTCCCAATCTTCCAGCTGTACTGTATCGATAAGGTATGGCTTTATCAGTTAATAACTTAGTTTTAGCTTCTGGAAAATAAGATGACAAATCTGAATGTTGGGGAAAACGAAAAGAAAAGCGCGTTGAACCCCATATAGCAGGAGTAATTAAAGCAAATGCTTGTTTTATTGGTTGCTTGAAAAGTTCACATACTTCTTTCTTTTTTATTTCTTGGCATTCAATTTCAACAATATGATTTTCTCCACCAAAGCGGTACCATCCACTATCTAGTTCATGACTTGATAAATAAACTAAACAAGTATTTTCAGGCATTTGTACGGCACGTTCTAAAAACAAACCATCTTGAGATTTTGAATGTCGCTCGCTATCTTTCATGTGAGGATGGAGAAAAGATACATAATCCCAAGGATGAGTTGCACATTCCAGTTTTTTCTTACCCCAGGAAGTAATAGTTTGCCATGTAAAAGCTACTTCTAATTTATCTTCACAATCTTGATATTGTCTTTTGCGCTGCCAATTTTCATTTCGATCTAAAACCCACTCGTCTGTATATTTTTCCTTCTCTCCACCAATAATTCTATGCCAAGGAATTGGTACATAAAAATCTTGTTCGTATTTAGATTTAGCCCAAAATGCTCCTGCAGTATGTAAATGTTCGCTGAGTTCTTTATGAATTTGATTTTTCTCTCGCTCTGTTAAATTCTTTCCTGTTAGTTTAGCACTAAAAAATAACCCGGAAAGTGCTGCTGCACTCGGTGGAAATTTTTCCCCAGAATGACCAACTAAATTTTCTGGTGAAAGAAATGCACCTGCACTACCATATAGAAAACCTAGTGGTTTAATAATGATGAGGTATTTGAACATAAATGCCAACCAATTGTAATTAAATCTTCTATCCAATTAATCATCAATGAAGCTTTTTGAGCCGAACTTACATCATCACTTGCACCTACAAGTAATGTTTCATGGGCTATTAAGATTTCCCCAAAACCAGGAAAATAAATGTCAAAAAATTTTAGAAAATTTCGACGATTATCAAGAATTTTGCTTTGAATAGCAGTATGACTATCAATGTTCTTTCGATGACGGTTTTCTGTTAATCCAAAAGCATGGCGTGCTTTCAGTTGGGCTAAATCGCTAAAGATATGCGTCCAATTTGGTTCATAGTTGGTATCTCGACCTTTACATTCCCACTTTTGATAAGTGTTACCATTGAGATCGCGATAACTTTTGAGGATATGCAAATACTTCCAAGGACAAGTCCAATCCACATACTGTCCGCTGTTAAATACGATTCGGATTGTCACGCGATCGCGGTTTAATTTTTTGGCTTTCTGTTGTGCTTGACGACAATGTTGTAATACATCTCGCTGGGGAACACTCCCTGCAACCCAGACAAAACCTACACTAACATTAATTTTTCCTTCGTGTTCGTGCCATTTATCATTCAATGTCATTAACCATTCCAATGCAGCCAAGCCAGAATTGGGTTCTTCGGGTTTTTTACTATAAATTACACCTAAAAAATCATCACCACCCGCATAAATGACTCTTCCTAGTTTTTGTTTTGGTAAACAACTGTAAAAATCTTTACCCCAATTACGTAATTTTCTAGTAAATACCTTGATTTCTTCTTCTGCGTTTTCACTATTAGCGATTTTTTTCAATTTTTTCCCAACTTCATCCCCATCTCCCATAAACCAGCCTGTCCATTGTCCGGGTTGAGTTTCAGTTGGCTTGCGACGAATCTCTTTAAATCCTTTGGGTAATCTTCCAAAATAAGAATTTTTTTCACCAATTGCTATTCCTATATTTCTTCTCACATCCTCGCATGTCACAAGACGTTTAACTAATTCAGGAATACTCAATTGTTCGTTCAGTGCAACAAATTTACCTTCTGGTTGAACTTCTTCCTGGGAATTATCTTCTTCTAATTCCTTTGCTTCTGGTTCATCTTCTTGGGAATTTTCCTGATTTTCAGTTATGTCTGCTAGTGATTTATAAAACTTTCGGATATCATCAAACTCAGAGCGGTAGGTCAAATTTTTTGTGATTGGATTGCGATTTTTCCCCCCCAATCCCGGAAATGCAATTCCATCTGTACCCGTTAAACTGGAACTTTCACCAATCCAATTAATTGCAGTCCAAGCACGAGAAAGTTTGCGGGTTTCCAAATCCTCCATTGCAGATGCGATCGAATTTCCTATCCCCCAAAATATTTCCCAAGTATGCTTTCCCCAATGTGACCATTCACGTTCCCATTCATATTCATAATTAGGTAATTCTTTCTCAATCCAGGTACGACAGACTGAGAGAATATTTTGCCAAGCCGTTAATAATACCTCCCGTGCCATCTCTTCGGTAAAATGACCTTTAATTAGGATGCGGTTCGGCATTCCTTTTTGGACATTGATGTTTGCTGGAGAAATTACTTTCACGTCATCTTGGCTATGAGCTGCTAAAACTATCTGCTGACTGAGATAGGACAAAATCAACGATGCACCATACAAGTCCCTCAACTTCCGCGATTTTTCGATAAATCCTTGCACGGGTGCAAAGGTAATTGCCGTATAGATTGCTTCATCAGTCATACTCTGACTTTAAGGGGTAATAACTCAAGATGGAATATTTAGATACAGAAGAATCGTATAATGAGCAACTTGAAATTGCTGAAAAATACTGATTCTTTTTATCTATGTAACAATAAGTAAAGATGAAAAGTAACAAAGAACTGGTTTTCCTTTTACTCGTTAATCTTCAGCCTATTGCTCGTCATCTCAAGTGTTACAGAAATGACTGGAATTGCAGCAGTGCTTGATGCGAATGACGAAAATGTAAGTTTTCCCACCGTAAGGCTATTGACCGAGCGCTATCCTGAGAGCCCCTGCTGCAAGGTTTAGCTCAAATTGATCTGCGTTCTCTAATGCCCATTCGCCAGAGTTCTTGAGTCGTTTAAATGTCTTGGGCGGATCGTTTTGCAGCGCAGCCATTTCTGCTGCTGCAATCTCTCCTACAGCATCTATTTGTTCTGATGTGACTGCGTTTTGCTGCATTTTCTGTTTCAGGTCACCTAATTCCTGAGCCAAACTACTTAAATCGGAATCTGCTTTCGTATAACTTTCTTTTGCAGTGTTAAAAATTGACTGAACAGCTTCTTTATCGTTCATAACTTGAACAACTGCTGCTTTGAGATCCTCTTTTTTAACTTGTCCCGCACCTCTATTTTCAAGTAATGCTGCAAGTGCTTTCATATAAATATAGCCTGCTGCGATCAAAGCTGCATAAACTGTTGCGCTCATTAAAGCGTAGGAAGTCACTGTACCAGATCCAGGTAAGAACTTTAGAGCAGATCCGAGTTTAAAGACTGCTAGTACAGCATGGAGGAAATAGCTATAATTCCGAATTAACCCAATCGGTGGGGTGAATCTGAAAAGAAAATTCACCTTCAGATCGAGTTGTTTCCAATTATTCCGAATTAACCCAATCGGTGGGGCACAAAGCCTAAGCCTTGGGTAGATCCAGCGTCAACGAGAGTTTCCAATTATTCCGAATTAACCCAATCGGTGGGGTCTCGTGGTGCTGCTCGCTTCCTTACTGCCTGCTCAGGTTTCCAATTATTCCGAATTAACCCAATCGGTGGGGGAGCAAGGCAAGGATAAAGATAAAGATAAAAAGTAAAGTTTCCAATTATTCCGAATTAACCCAATCGGTGGGGCAACCCAACGGTTAAGGGTTGGGTATCTCAGTTAGTTTCCAATTATTCCGAATTAACCCAATCGGTGGGGCTTATCTGACATCCAAGTCTTAGGAATCTTAAAAGGTTTCCAATTATTCCGAATTAACCCAATCGGTGGGGCCGGACGATCAGAAAGCAGTAGCCACAGATACAGTTTCCAATTATTCCGAATTAACCCAATCGGTGGGGCTGCTCCAGGGATCGGGGTTGAGAACGGCGGATTTGAGTTTCCAATTATTCCGAATTAACCCAATCGGTGGGGCTTTTACAGGCAAGGCCACTACGAAGCTTATAGATAAAGCCGTTTCCAATTATTCCGAATTAACCCAATCGGTGGGGCTGGAGAAAAGCCACCGTGGCACTGTCTACCCAACAAGTTTCCAATTATTCCGAATTAACCCAATCGGTGGGGTAACGGAAATCTGGCATACGCCAGAGCCGCCGGGTTTCCAATTATTCCGAATTAACCCAATCGGTGGGGCAATAGCGGAGAGATCGTTACCTGGTGCTCCGCTGTTTCCAATTATTCCGAATTAACCCAATCGGTGGGGATTTTCCGACGGGAAAGGAGGTTATGTAGACCATATAGGTCCAGTTTCCAATTATTCCGAATTAACCCAATCGGTGGGGTCACTTGCGGTCTGAGTGCCGCAAGCTAGTTCCTTCACGTTTCCAATTATTCCGAATTAACCCAATCGGTGGGGTCAAATAAACCAAACTCACGCTTGGGCATACACGTTTCCAATTATTCCGAATTAACCCAATCGGTGGGGTTTTTCTGGCTAGCGGAGTCGAAAGTTGACTCCAAACGTTTCCAATTATTCCGAATTAACCCAATCGGTGGGGACAGCTTCGGGTCTGCAACCGAGCGGCCCAAGCTCGAAGTGTTTCCAATTATTCCGAATTAACCCAATCGGTGGGGTGCTGCGGCACAGCCCCGCTGCCGCAGCTTCTCAGTTCGTTTCCAATTATTCCGAATTAACCCAATCGGTGGGGGGGGAAAAGTAATCGTCAACATTTCAGAGAACGCAAGTTTCCAATTATTCCGAATTAACCCAATCGGTGGGGCGTACAAGTCTTGGATAAACATTACCGACATCGCGTTTCCAATTATTCCGAATTAACCCAATCGGTGGGGCCAATTAGCCATTGCGTCTAGCAGGCGCCCTCCTTGACGTTTCCAATTATTCCGAATTAACCCAATCGGTGGGGAGTTTATAAAACAAAAAAAATGTCTGACACTACATTCAAGTTTCCAATTATTCCGAATTAACCCAATCGGTGGGGAAATTATTCGGGAATTGCAAGAAAAGGAGTATGAGGTGTTTCCAATTATTCCGAATTAACCCAATCGGTGGGGAACTTATTGAGGTGACCGACACCAAGCCGGCTGTGAAGGTTTCCAATTATTCCGAATTAACCCAATCGGTGGGGGTATGCAATCAACATGAATGAATCAATAGAAAGCAAAGGTTTCCAATTATTCCGAATTAACCCAATCGGTGGGGGGTAAGAGCTAAACGCCCCGCGAGGCTCCTTGTTTCCAATTATTCCGAATTAACCCAATCGGTGGGGTTTTGCTTTTCATGGCTTGGTCGAAGCCGCCCAAAAGGTTTCCAATTATTCCGAATTAACCCAATCGGTGGGGGTAAGGGTAGGTAGGCTTAAGCGGATCATCTTTGATGTTTCCAATTATTCCGAATTAACCCAATCGGTGGGGTTTGGAGGTGGTGTAGACCAGATTCCTGCGGGAAGTTTCCAATTATTCCGAATTAACCCAATCGGTGGGGAAAAAAATGAACAACCCATATCCTGACGCAATGAGTTGTTTCCAATTATTCCGAATTAACCCAATCGGTGGGGTAGTAACGGAGGTACTGGCTTTCTGTCGGCGGATCTTCTTGTTTCCAATTATTCCGAATTAACCCAATCGGTGGGGAGTTCGTCTAGCAGCCCTTACCCAGTAAGGATTTCAGACTGCAAATCGACACACCTCTCAAAAACATTGTAAATCCTGTCGAAAATTTAGTAAAACACATACTTCAAACCCTTACATAGCAAGCAATCGACACACTTCAACGAAAAATATAGGGTTTGGGCGATTTGCCGGAGTGTGTAGATGAACTAGTAAAACTTCCTCTTCAATTTGCCTCAAACCTAGATAACGTAGTAGTTTGGCGGTGGTTGAGGTGATTCACCTCCAATAGTCAACACTCTCTCAACAGCTTCTTGAGATATCCAATAAAATCGGACATTATCTTCCACTGGCTTGACTAATTTTTTAACCTTTTCATATAGTTGTCGCATTTCGTCCAAACTTAAAAAACATTCAAATACAGAAAATTGAACTCTTCGTCCATACCCTTCTAAAAAATTGGATAATTTAGTTCGTCTCTTATCATTAGGAATATCATAAACAACAACAACTAGCATTGAAATACTTAGCAAGTATAAATTAATAAAAGTATAATCTATTTGACTAATACTGAATTCTCGTCTTGTATCCCCTTTATCATTTAGTCCGCGTAGGCGGTGAGTCCAGCGCTGTAGGCGGGTTTCCCGCCGTAGGCGACTGGCGAACCCGAAGGGACTTCGTTTGTATAGCCGCGATTACGAACATCGCTAGGCTAAAAAGGGGTTAGAAAACCGAATTTAGTATAAAAACTCCCAATCGATCGCTATTCAAAATAATTTGCAAAATTTCCAGCAAATTGCAACTTAATAAGGTACAGATTGTTGTAAGGGCGCAAGGAATTGCGCCCCTACCCATATACTTCATTTGCCTGCAAATACTGTATTAGCTTAGCCTATACTCATACCTCATAAATCCAACTTTATTTCCAATATGAGAGCGTTAAGCGCAACCTCATATAGAATTAGTATCAGGATTATTTGTTATCCATGCAATAATTAAGCAGGTCTTAAAAACGCTTCATAGGGAATTCCTAATAGTAAATGACGCTTATAGCGTCTGACTTGTAATTGAATTGCATGACGATAGGTAACTTGAGATTGCAAATCTGGATGAGATGTTTCCTCATTCATACGAACTTCAAACTGTTTTAGAAAAATTCGTCTAGAAGATTGATTTAAATACACTCCTCCCGTACTCGATAAGATATCGAAGTCTTGAATTTTAAATTCATAGTTATTGATGATTTTCAAAATTAAACTATCGACAATAACAGACCGAAATTCCTCCATCAAATCGAAAGCTAAATAAGGCTTTTGCCTTTCTCCATAGTGAAAGTTACCAATATAAGGAGAAAGCCCTTCAGCAATAATAAAACTTAGGACATTATTAAACAAAAGAGTATATCCAAAACTTAATAAAGAGTTGATTGGATCGGTAGGCGGTTGACGATTGCGAACAGAAAATCCAAAATTGGGATTGGTAATTAACTCGCCAAAGGCAGGAAAATACCGAGCAGCAGTAACTCCTTCATAACCGCGTAGAGAATCTAAATCATCAACTAAATTTAGAGCAGCAATATCTTGACCAATCCCATAGATCGCCTTATCAACTCCTGCAATTTTCCGCTTTCGGTTAAATCGCATTAATAGCTGCTTGGAATTGACTAATTTTCCGCAAACAATTGCTTTTGATACCTGAAGTTGAAATTCATCACTGTTTCGTTTTTCCATTTGCACTAAATGATTGTCGAGATTTGTTGACTCCTCACTTGCTAAATGTCCGTGATATTGACCCGATTGATTTAGAAATAATACAGATATTTTTTCTTGCAAGCAGGCGTTAATTACGGGAGTGGAGAGTTGAATATTGCCAAAAATCATAATTTGTTCGACTTCTCGAATTGGAATTTCGAGTTTTGGCTTTTCGCTGACATGGATCACAAAACGTTGGTAGTCTTTATAAATACTCGTTCCTTGTTCAATCAAATAAATTGCAGCCATGTCTCTATTCCATATATTCTTTTGTAAAGGACTGTATCGATCGCTGTTATCTTCTAAAACGACTTCGGTGTCTGTCTCTGACAGAAAGGGTTGATGTAGAAATGCAACATTGCGTTGCTGTTCTGGAAACTGTTGTTCTAAAAACTCTTCTGTTTCCGGCTCTGTTTCTATTTCTATTATCTGATGTTCCGGTGATAGGATAGTGGCAGTTTTTTTTTACGTTTATTTTGCCGTGACGGTTGTGCGTCTTCGTATTTCAATTTTGGTCGATTTGTATCGACTGGAAAAATAGCATTATCTAAGAAACCATGACCGAGAAAACAAAAACCTCGCTCAAAAGTTGTAATTTGAGTTTTCTCTTCATTAAGTGTCAAGCCCATGGAATCTAATAAACTCATAACCTCTCTTTGGGCTTGTAAAATTTCTGTTTGAGTACGAGCCAAAACGAGAAAATCATCAGCATAGCGCACGAGTTGCAGTTGACTTGCTGCGATCGCTTCGTCAAACTCATGTAAATAAATATTCGCTAATAAAGGTGAAATCACAGCACCTTGTGGAATTCCTTTTTGGGGTAAAACTAACCCTTCATTAGTTAAAACACCAACCGATATCCACGATTTTATCAAACATAAAATCCCTGGATGGTCGAGATACAAGCGAACTTGTTGTAATAACCTAGAATGCTCTATATTATCAAAAAACTTAGTAATATCCGCATCAAAAACCCAACTATAACCATCATCTCGCAAATCGGCTACTTTTTCAACCGCATTGAGATAAGATAAATTAGGACGATAAGCAAAACTCACAGGCGAAAACTTGACCTCCGCAATTGGAGCAAGTACATTTAATAATGCCTGTTGAACAATGCGATCGCGCACAGTGGGTATTTTTAATTCTCGCACGTTTCCATTTCGTTTGGGTATAACAACTTGTTTGCAAGGTTGGGGTTCGTAGCTACCATTAGCGACAGCATCGCGTAATTGATAAATATTCATTGCTTGATTGCGAGCGAAACCATCGATAGTTTCCCCATCCATACCCGCACATCCGCGTTTTTCTGCTACCTTTTCCCAAGCACGTTGAAAATTGTGCAAAGCGAGGAACTCGCTGATGATTCTTTCCATTGGAACAAATGTGATTTTGAATTTGACGAACCAGGTTTTAGTTTAGTGCGTCCTCGGAAAGGCGAGTTTCCAATGGAATGGTAAATTACAGCATCTTGAATTTTCAAGGCTAGTCATTTATCTCAATGGAGTCAAGCCATGAAATTTAAAAATGCTCGTGGGAATTTAGCAGTCATTGCAATTATGACTGTATTTTGTTTCAGTGTTTTCATTTATGGCTTATGTGCGAGTTACTATGGAATCCTTCTTTTTCAACAAGGTGCGTTCTGTTTTGTCCTTGGTTTGTTTTTCTTAATTTGTATTGGTTTACCAAGTCTTTACTGGGTTGTAACTACAACTTACAGATATTTCTCCGCAGTCCCCACGTATATCAATCAAAGAAATATACGGGTGATTAATCCATTTCTACTTGATGAGAAAGGACTATATTCAAAAGAGGAACAATGGTTGTGTAGCACTATTCGAGATCTTGCGATCGCAGAAAAAATACCCAAGCCTCCTGTAGTCGGAATTGAACTGTGCGATGATAACGCCAACGCCTATGCAGTAGGCGCAACCCGTTCCTACTCAATGGTCGTTGCAACAACAGGTTTAATGAAGCACTTGAATCGAGAACAAGTTGCAGCAGTGATGGCTCATGAAATCGGTCATATTGCTAACTTAGATACCATGGCAAAAACCTTACTATCAGCATCTTGGAGTGGAGTCATGATGGTGCTCTTTGCACCGATGCTGCTTGTGGTGTGGTACTTGGGAAGATTTGTGGCATTGTTAATGTTAGGTGCTGGTTTAATTTATGGCTTGTTTGGAAGTTGGCAAGAAGCAACGGGGTTTTTTACAGGTGTCATCATTTGGATTGTATTGATGTTATTACCATCCATGACCCAATTTTTGGTGACACTCTTAACTTTTTGGCACAGTCGGTGGAGAGAGTATCATGCCGATGCAGTTGCAGCAAGACTCACTAGCGTTGATGCAATGGTGTCAGCCTTAGCAACCCTAGATAGGCTTCCCTTTCAACCACCGAAAAAAGACAGAGAACAAATGTCAACTCTGTGGGTGCGAGTCCCAATGAAAGAAGAAACAGGGACTTTCCACTGGCTCAAACATACTCATCCACCAATTCACAAACGGATGGAAGCTTTGAGACGAGGAATTTATATTAAGTGAGACCATTTTGGATTGTAGATTTTGGAGCAACTTGCTTCAACGGGGGTTCCCTCATTGAAGCAAGTGGCGTGATGGTTGATTGAGAAAGCTGAGAGAGTGCGTTGCTTTGCCTGTGGTGAGAAGATGAGTTTATTTCAATGTGCAACTCACTCTACTTTCCTCATCTTGATAAAACTTATGAGTCTCGCGAACACTCTGAGCGATTCGTTCCCGTAATTCCATTGGTAATAGCACCTCGACATTTGCACCCCAAGCCAGTAAACGCATCATCACGTTATAATCGCGATCGCGATACATGACTGTGTAATATGCATCGTTAGGATATTTCTTCAAGATTCCATGTAAGAATTTTGCTTCCCCATTACTGTTTGCATACTTGCAAATAACTTCTGCAACCTTGTCTGGCGATTTTATTTTAGTAAATGTATCGTGACGAACGGTATTTTGGATGTAACGTTGGTGGTAATCGGCATTAAATCGAAGGAGCATTAAGCGAGAAGCATTATTAACATCAAAACCCCAAGTCTTGCTCATTTCTACTTCAACATCTTCTGGCTGAGGAAGTTGATTTTTTAAATATTTCTCTAATAATTGTGAAGGAATAATTCTATCCTGCCAATCAACAAACAATAATGATTTAATTCTTTCCAAACGATAATTATACCAATTCAACTCGCCACGTGGATTCACTCCATAAGCACAAAGATATTTTGCTCTTTGTATATAATAAATACATACGGGATACACCAAACACTTTTTAGCACCTAACCGAGCGCTTGCATAATGAAGTAGTATTGGTTTACTCTCTGGCTTACACCAATTCTCTTGTAGTTGTTCTTGTAAATTATCGACATGAACTTGAACGTCTTCTGGTAAAATATAGTCAATATGTAAAAATACACGTCGAGTTCCATAAACTTCTGTAGAAATCTTATCAGCGATAGGTGCTAATTTGGGGTCGAGAAAAGTTAACATATCCAATGCTTGAGCTAAGTCCGCGAGTTCGCTAGAACTTAACCCCGGAACAACGGTACTCGATTCTTCTGTCTTATCCGATACCTTTGTTGATAGCCATTCAGGTAATTTTTCAACTCTATAGATAATATTATGTTTGTGAAGTAAAGAATTTCCGCATTTAAGACACTGTTTGGCTATCAGACAGTTTATGTCCGCTTGCAGTGTTTTTCTAACTTTGGCAAATAAGCGATCGCGAATAACTTTAGTAATTGTTGCTTCAGATATATAAATATGTTTCTGTAAATTTGTCAACCAATCATCAACATTAAAATTATAAAATCGCAACCAATCTACAGTTGTTTTATAACAAGGACATAGTTGATGATGTAGTCTTAATATTTCATCATTTTTCTCTAATAAATTTCCTAATGGATGTCCCGATTGAAATGAAGATTGTAATTTTAATAAGTCTTGATTAAAAAAATCTTGACTCCATTGATGAAATGTGAAACCGCTTGTTTGAATGCAGTTCAAATCGTCACTTTCTTCCCCATATAACCAATTAATTAAAACCCATCGTCGCATTGATGTAATTAAGTTTTGGCTTTGATTGAGGGAACCATCAACCAATCGTTGAAGCACGAAGAAGTGAGGAAACAATTGGAGTTTAGACATTGTAGAGCCTCGATATTTGGTATTCTCCAAAATCTTGATTCTTTTTATCTATGTAACACTAGGTAACCAGACTTCATTAGCTTGTAATACTCAGTATTGCAGAAGCGATCGCAATTAGCTTCTGCGTAAAGATTGCTACGTACAATCATAAACTTCAGTAATTTGCGTACCAATTTCTCTTACTTTATTAACTAATTCTGGTGGTTCTATAACTTTTACGTTTCCCCCAAAACCTACAATCCACCGCCAGAGATCGAAATCATCCAAAGACCATTTTGGTAATATGACTTGAAAACGATTGGGAAATCGTTTATCTCCTGTTTTCTCTTGAAAACAAAATATTGATGGGGGAAGATTTAATCTCCCCTTGGACTCCGGACAGGTCATTTTTATTTGTGCAAACCGCTTTGTTCCCTCAACAACAAACTTATATATTGCGTCATTGAACCAAAGTTCTACTGTCACGCAAACTAGGGAACGCTTCTTTTTATCTTGCTTGAGAAACTGGCGTTGGTCAGCAACACTGTAACCTAAAAATAATCCCGCACTGGCTTTTAATAAGGTTTGCAATCGCTGTAAAGATTCTTCTTGTTCTTGTCGCGATCGCGCTTGGTTCTGTGGCTGACCCAAAAACAGACGATCCAACCTCTCAAATCTGAGTAATCCGGGTTCTTTTCCACCAACACACTCATAACCCAAGTACCAAGCAAGGTTGTGAAAAACAATTTGCAAGGGATAGACTAAGAAAAAGCTTTTTTCATCTCCCGCATAGCGCCCGCCATCTATGAAACGATTTAATTCAAGCAATTGACCCCTTGCGATCGCATCCTCTAATTGTGACTGCAACTGCTTGTTTGCCAATGCATCATTGTGTAAATACTGGTTGTTAATAATAGAATGGTGAGCAATAGACCGGACTGGATAGACATTTTCACTGAAATTCAGCAATTTAGTCTGTATCATTCGTTGCTTGAATTGCTCGTAGAAATCTAATAGCACTGGGTCATCAAGACTTTTAGCTTGTGATTGAAGCATTTCAAAAACCCGCATTAATTCTTGTTTGGAAAGAATTCCCGTACCGGAAAAATAACCATTTCGCAGAGGAAAATCAGGTAAGATTTTATAGGGTTTGAGAATTTTCTCTATATCTTTGCGGAGAGTTGCCAAACCATCTCCGTAAATGATTCCGGCTTGCACAAGCGCCTTTGCTAAGGTTGACAAACTTCCACCACTTGTATCGCGAAGGAAGGGATTGTGGAGTATAAACTGAATAATTCCAATCAATCGCTTGAAGGGTTCGGTATCGGAGTAGGGATGAGTGGATGTTATCGGTAAGCCGTCAGGAGAACTTTCTACTGTTAAGGGTTCATTATAGGTAATAACTCCATGCTCTCCGAGCCACTGTAGATCGGCTGCGATCGCATCTTCACAAGCATAAATTTGACTGCGCTTTTTTGCCAAGAGCGCAGCTATTTCAGCAATATCGCTGTTGAAATCCGGTACGCAACCAAAAATAGACTCCAGCACGCTGGGATTGGTTGCACGCAAATTACCAATACCGGGATACTCAACAATTAGGGAAATAAGATGCATTAAACGGTCAAAATCCAGTAACTTGCTGTAGCGATGGAAAACGATGTTAGCGTGTTGCGTTCGGTTCTTTTGGTTAATAATACGGCGCTGCAGTTGGAGACGCTGTTGAAGATATTTTTGAAAAGTTCGAGTATTGGGTGGAAATTTCGTCGTATCAATTTTCTCAACAACTGCAAAACCTTCTGCAGCTAGGGGTGGAAAGTTATGCAGGGATTTGAACATACTTTCAATAATCTCTTGAGGGACAACGCGATCGCGCTGTTGATTCCGGTCGATGCATATATTGAGAGGTGTGTCTAGATACCATGCTACCCAGGTAGGATTTTGTAGAGGCTCTATCATTGAAACCTTTTGCAAAAAATCCATCCGGAAACTGCGTTTGCAGTTTGTTGCATCATAAATGACACCTTTTTGAGATTGTAGGGCTGCAGAGATTTGCGCGATCGCCTCTGTTTCAACTTCACTCCATACACCTTGTGTAACAGGATCGCCGTAGAGTTGAGAACGAATTCCATCAGTGGAGACAATAATGTAACCATCGTTATTTGCGAGTTCAACCGCTAAGGTTGATTTCCCGCTCCCTGGAACACCAATGAGGAAGTGACAGAGGGGCATACTTAAAATTGTAAAATTTGAGGATGAGTCTATCCTAGAGGTGCAAAAGAGTTTTAGTCTAGAGTTCTCGTGCGAATAACAAATCCTTGCAGTAGTTTTTTAGCAAAAGATCTACAGCCTGATTGTCTTGTGGAACAAACATCCTCACCCCGTAAAAATATAAATTTCATAAATGAAGAGAGCGATCGCATGACTCAATCGCCGAGCGCTATCGCTCTACTTTTACCGGAGCAGAAGTCATAGTATTGACTTGCTCTCCAATTTGGTAGATAACAACTGCTTTGACTTTATCTGTACCTACATATCCTGTTTTATTTTTTAAATGGAATGCTTGCTCGGAATTTTCTAACGGACGCATTGTAATTTTTTGTGGGGAATAGCTAAAGTTTTGAGATTGCCCATTACTCACATTGACAATTTTAATTTTTTGAATAGTAATTTGATAATTAGCTTCTTGAGGATTTTCTAACCGGAGAAAAACAGAAGCAAATCCAATGTCGCGGTTGGGGGTTGGCTGTTGTCCAACTGGTAGTCTTTTTTCTTCCCTAGCCAATAGATTCACTTGTGTAATTTGTACGCTCTGAGATTGTTTGGGTTTTTCAGCAGCCATAACAAAGGATGAATTATATATGGGAGATGTGAGAAGTAAATTGACAAAAAACTGGTTAAAATATGCTATGACAAACATGCATGATATTTGGAAGAGCGAGACTTTCATAAGGAGCATCCCAATTTGGATAAAACACGTTTGCGATTGAAATCGCGACTATAGACACTAAGTCCCTCCGGGTTCGCCCTCCTCGCCAGTCGTCAGGGCGCGGGAAACCCCTCCGGATTCTCCAAGAAAAACATCGGGCGATTGAAATCGCGACTATACATACAAAGCCCGCCTGCGCGGGCTTGGTTTGTATAGCCCCAGAATTCTATTCTGACGGAATTTGCAAAAACGGGATGCACCCTTCATAACAGAAGCTTGCTCTTAAGTTGTGTAACTCCAACTTGCAAAACTAGCTTTTAACTCATTAAAAGAAAGTTGTACAGTACCAGGCTTAAATTTACCTTCATAGTAACCTCCATTCATTCCCCAAGGGTTGTAGAGGGTAAACTTTTGAGTCAAAGAGTCGTAATTTGTGACAACATACACGTGATTGGGAACAATATTAGATGCAACTCCAGAAACATAAGAACTTACACCCATAAGGTTACCCGTTTTGTAAGCATTAACCATAGAGTTGAAGTCTAAAGAACTAGAACTTGTATTACGTCCCGTAACGTGAGTCACTACTTTGTTATCTGCGCCATACTCAATACCTAGATAGGAATTAGTATTACTTTGCTCGATCCATCCAGACTCGTTGATTTGAGCATAAGCTTTTTCTGCTAGAGCCACCCATAATTCATTAGATGAATCATTATAGTAACCACCATTAGACTTGGTTTGTTGAGCATAAGCAAAAGTCCCCGATGAAGTTATTGGTAAAAACTTATCTACCGTTACATAGTCAGCAACTCCATTTTTATAAAAGCGCACGGTGTATGTACTGTCACCATTGTCTGTAAACATACTCTGAATTTTACTAGGTGAATGTAAAGCAACTTCTGCTAAACCAGCCATAAAGTAGCAGTTAGCAAGCCCACCTTGGTTCACATCCTGATAACTCACGCCATTTTGGAATAAAAAACCACTCGCTTGTTGGTAAGTGTAATTTACAGGAATTGTTGGGCGATCGCTACCCAAAAACCACTTACCGATAAGCTTTTCCATTTGGTTACCCGTGCTACCAGCAAATAAATTGTCAAGATTTTGACCTTGATATTTTGTGTTAGCAACGTTAGTATTGACAACCTTATCAGACAGAACACGAACATAGTCTGGCATATTAAAGCGATCGGCATTGCTTACAAGTACCCGTAAGTCTTTCAATTCAATAGCATTAATGACATTATCATCTTTAGCATTGCGGAAAATTTCTATCATATCGTTGCGACTGAATTGATTGTCAGCAGCTAGCGCTCTTGCTTTTGTTATCAATTGTGGATCGCTCAAATTTTGACTAAACCAATCAGTGGTTTGAGTAGAGCTATTACTGTTACCAAAATCATTATTAAGTTGAGTAAAATAACTTGTCAAACCAAACTCATTGCTAGGTTGAGGCGATAAACGAGTATCCCAAGTCATTTGAGTATATCTAGGCTCTACACTATTAAATTTAGAGCCTGTGATATCTTCACCTCTGTTAACTAAAACATTAGAATTGGAGCTTTCAATCAATGGTGTATATTCATCTATTGAGAAACTGTCGAGCATTAAATTAGAGCTGTAACAACTACCAAAACTCAATCGGTTTACATCATTAGAGCCAGACAGACCTGCGAAATTCTCATAAGTTTGCGTGCTAGCAGTCAGACCTAAACCTGTATTTAGTATGTGCTCTGTACCATCAAACTCAAACATACACGGACACTCCTGTATTGCTAGTGATTTGAAAGGTTTTAAGTCATTAGCAGAAATACTTTTTAACAGCATTTTCACCTAACTAAATCACACGGTTTGTGAGGGTGCAATGATTTGCGCCCCCACCAGTGCGTTCTTTAAAAATGGCTGTAAGTACTTCTTAGAGAATTTATCCTGACAAAAACTAGACTACAGGCTCCAATGCAGTAGCGTTACTCATTTTATGCGAATGAGAAATTTTGGTGGATTGTGGTGAATGATACAGTATTACAGAGTTGAAGATAGAAAACTGGGTTCTCAACTTGCGTCATTACCGAGGGGAAATTCATTGCAATCTCTGTGAAACAAGAATCCCATGGCTTGATATCATCAAAACAAGCTTAGCAATGTTTTGATAGCCATGGGAGTGTCAATCCATTCCTGAATATAAAAATGTTCGTACAACATTAAGCTGTTCAGCGCGAATAATTTTCCTGCAATTGCGAATTAGTTCGCTCGGTAAAAGCTTTTAACTCAATAGCATCGTGACTGCAAAAGAGACGCACGTTACTACTGCGATCGAGAGATAATGCTCGCAACCGTTTTTGATTGTCAAGTCGAGCCTTACGGTCTACCTCCATTAACCATTGATAAGCACGCAAACCGGGCGTGCATTGTGGTTTGGGGTTTCTCATTTCATCTCGATAAAAGTAGGCATCTCCTGCATGTAAAAGCCAACCTTCGGATGTTTTGATAGCAATACCAGCATGACCTTGCGTGTGACCTGCTAGGGGAATGAGAAGAATCTCTGGTGGTAGCCCATCAAGGTCGCGTACTGCATCAAAACCAAACCAAGGTTCCCCTTTTGCCGAATAATACCTCCATTGTTTGACTTCATCCCACTGACCGGGACAATAGCGCTGCGATGCAATAAAGCCTCGGCGTTCTCGCGCTGCTTCAATCTCGGGAAGCATCACATGCACCGTAGCTTCTGGAAAATCTTCCAACCCACCCGCATGGTCGAAATCAAGGTGAGTCAGCACTATGTGGCGCACATCGCGGGCGTGAAAGCCAAGTTGCTCAATAGCTGCGATCGCCGTGTATTTTTCTTTAAACTGAATGCGGTTCAAATTCATGAAGAACGGGCTGAGTCTTGATAATGGTGCTTGAATATCGCGCTGACCGAAGCCAGTATCGATAAGAACAAGTCCCCGATCCGTTTCGACAAGCAAGCAGTGACAAACAAGACTGGCTGTGAGCCCGCGACTAAAACCATCAAAAAGCGCTCCGCCAATCGGACACATACAACCGCAATTAAGATGATGAATACGCATAAATGATTCCCCGCTCGTATCAATCTCTCTTAAAAACGAAAAAGCGTGGAGAATCACCATACTTAGGGGGAGTATTTTCAATCTTTATTATTTTCTTTTAAGCACGTTAATTTGTTACCAGTTACTGGGAACTATAGAACTGCAAGTTTTAATGGTTGTTGGACTATGACCTTCAAAATTCTGAGCTTAGATGGTGGTGGAATCCGTGGTATAGCTTCGGTACAGATGCTACAAGAGGTGGAACGTAATATTAGAGATACTTACGGCTTAGAGTTACACCAGTACTTTGACATGATTGCTGGGACTTCCACTGGTTCGATTATTGCTGCAGGACTGGCGAAAGGCTTAACCACAGAAGACCTTCTTAAACTATACCAAGACAATGCCGCGCAAATCTTTCCTTACTCGAAAACAAAATTGGGAAAAACTTGGCGAAAGATCAAAAATATATTCTCACCCAAATATTCCCACGATGGGCTGGATCGAGCGCTTTCAAAACCAGATGCTTTGGGTGATACAAAGATTTGCCAAATTGTCCACCCTCTGTTACTGATTCTTGCCTATGATATGCGTTACCGCAACACTACCTTTTTTACCAATTTCCATCCCGATTTGGGCTTACGCTGGTATGATGAACTTCCACTCAAAGATATCTGTATTAGTTCCGCATCAGCGCCTACTTTCTTCCCGCCACGTGAATTAAAAGCATACGATAAAAAGACATTTGGTGACTGGTCGTTCCCCCACATTGATGGTGGGGTTTGTGCTAATAATCCATCTTTGGCAGCAATCAGTCAAGCTTTAAAGCTCAGCCGCCATCCTAAACTCTCTATGGAGGAGAAGAAGAAATATAACTTAGAGAATCTCAAACTAGAGGATATTTCTGTACTTTCTATCGGAACAGGTAAAAGTGGAAACCCATATGAATATGAACAAATCAAAAAATGGACTTCATTGGGTTGGGTTGCACGACTTGTAGATGTATTTATGGAACCGACAGGTGAAATAAATGCTACCATCTGCCAAAACCTTATTGGAGGTTTTGAGTCAGGACGTTACCTCCGACTGGATTTTGATTTGAATGAACGATACAAACATGTTCCAAAGAACGAGGAAGATTATAGAAAAGCTCGTTCTCTCATAGGAAAAAAAGCAGAACGGAAAAATAAGTATTTGCTTAAAATGATTGAACAACAAAAAGATGACCCTCTCAAGCAGAAGATCAATACAAGCGTTACAGAAGATATGGATGACTCTACCGAGGATAATATCTCTACTTTGATTGCAGCAGCTCAAGCCTTCATTGAATATGGTCTGATTTATGATTCTAGAGTATACGGCGAAGGACCTGAGGTCAAAGTAGCAATTAAAAAGTTTGTTGCCAACAATCCCGCCGCTTGCAGTACCGCAAACCAAATAAAGGAACTATCAACTATTTAGTCGTTAATTGCGACACATAACTCATAATGAACTACCTATACTCCCGCGCTTGGTGAGTGTAGGCTTCTAGTATTCCTGAGAACTACTGGGCGTGTTTTCACGCGTGTTAGATTCCCCCAACCCCCCAATCGAAACAGCAACAATGTACTCGAGAAGACTTGTGTACACTACTGCAGGATCGAAAGGGGGGCTAAGATACTCAAAAGTCTTACAGAAAATAAACTAGCTACCTGATATCAACTACCCATCCTTGAGCTTCCACGATTTGAGAAAAATTGACAAAATCTAATTTTTGTGTGTTCTTCTATTTTTTTCCAACCCGTAAATAAATATTTATTAACTTGACTAAATACTAGTAAATACCGGAGAATAAGCGATACTTATAGACTTCTCATCCTTTGGGTAAGGGGATAAACCATGAGTAACGCAACTCTTAAACTCAAGAAAGTCAGGAATGAGATTAGCGGGACGGTGTTCTCGCTACCGTACTACGTGGCTCGCGATAAAGGTTACTTTGCCGACGAAGGCATAGATATCGAGTTTATCAAACGTGGCTCTGGCGATCGCAAGCCAGAGATCTCCTTAATCGACGATCATCGTTTGGTCAGTTCTTTTGGTGCTTTATCGTTATTTGAACGGGGCGAGAGCACCCTCTATCGAGCCTGTGAGTGGGGACAGGTGCGACGCACTTACGACAGTTCTCGTGGAGGTCAGGTAGTAGCTAAGCGTGCTGCTATTGCAAGTCAGGCGATCGTCGTGCGACCTGATTCACCGTACAACATCCCACAAGACCTAGCTAACGTCCCTATCGGTGTCAACTTTCATCATGGCTCCCACTACATCGCCATTCAAATTCTTGAAGGTTTCCTTTCTAAAGAAGAAATCAAAGTGGTTCATATCGAGGGCGGCGGTGCAGACAAGCACTTTAACCGCTTTGTAGCTCTGCGTGACGGTCTTGTTGATGCAGTTGCGGTCATGGAGCCGTGGATTACGGTAGCAGAAAAACTGGGCTATAAGATTATTGCCGAAGCACACTACGTTGGTTTGGAAATTGGCAGCCCCGAACTGGATAAAGAAACTTTTGAGGCAATCAATAAGGCAATTCGTCGAGCAGTGAAGGATTTACAGGATGATCCGCTCCCCTACGTACAGTACTTGATCGACGATGTCTCTGAGGATATTGTCAAGCTCGAACCGTCGGACTTCCGCCGCAATCGATTGCGCTATGCAGACCCAGCACCCTACCCTGAAGCAGATTTTCGCCGCACTTACAACTGGATGGTGAATTGGGGACTGATTGAGCCTGACGCTAGCTTCGAGCAAATTGTTGATAACAGAGTTATCAAACTTTGATGAGCGAGCCATAGAGCAAAAGCGCAAACATGGGTTCATCCAACTAGGAAGAACCCATAGTTTTAACTGCCTTCTTTCAAGGTAAGGAGCGAGCACTGTTTCACTAACCTAAAACAACCTAATCTTGAATCAGCTAATGAACACGCGCAGAAATTTTTTAAAATATGCTTCCCTGGGAGCAACAACAGCTTTAACTGCAACGATCTGGGATAGCATCAGTCAGCCAGCCGCTAGCCAAGGAACGATTAAAGTCAAACTGGGAGCAGTAACTGGTATTAACTCCATCGATGTTTGGATTCCTGAAGATTTAGGTTTTTTCGATGCTGCTGGCTTAAATGCAGAGGTGATTCAGTTTCAAAGTGGAGCAAAAATGCGAGACGCGCTGATTGCGGGGGAAATTGATTTCGCTGCTCAAGCACCTTTGCATGTTTATTTCTCTCGGCTGAAGGGAGTTCCTCTTAACGTCGTAGCCAATCGCCGCAATCTTGTTGATACTTCTTTAGTCGTGCGCTCCGATTTGCGTTCTAAAATTAAGGCAGTCTCTGACCTTAAGGGAAAACGGTTTTCAGCCGGTGAGATTGGTACTTGGAGTTGGGCGGTATCGGTTAAATATTTGCGTCAAAACGGTTTAACAGAAAAGGATGTAGAGTACGTTCAAAGTACAACCACTTCTACTTATACCCTACTCAAAAGCGGTCAAGTGGATGCAGCTATTGCTGGCGCTCCCGACCTGCACAGACTACTTAAGGAAGGAACGGTTTTTCAACTGCTGAATGCTCTCGATCCCAGCGTGCATAAGAAATATTTTGGTGCTGCTGAAGCAATGACTCGTGCTTGGCTGAGCCACGAACGCATTACTTCCCAAAAGCCTGATGCAGTTAAGAGATTGATTGGAGCAGTAAACCGTACTTTCTCATATATGCATCAAAACTCACCCGAACAAATTATTAAAGTGGTTGGAAAACGTTTTGACAATAGCAACTTAGATGCTATTCTTACCGGGCTTCGTACCGAACTCAAGCGCTCCGTTCCTAAGAATGCCTCTATCAGTCAGACAGCATATCTTGCAGATCAAAAAGTATTTTTAGATACGGGAATTATTAAAAAATTAGTTCCGTATTCTCAAGGAGTATTTGATACTTACTCGGGTCGTCGTGCTTGAGGAGAATAGTGTAAATATGTCAACCCCTATCATCGATACCCAACGTCTCTCCATTTCTTATTGGAGCCAGAATAAGCGGATTGAAGCATTGCAAGATATTAGCTTGACTATCAATGCTGGTGAATTTGTGACACTCATTGGACCTAGTGGCTGCGGAAAAAGCACGTTACTGAATGCGATCGCGGGGTTAATTGGTCCCGGTACGCATATAGAAGGGACTTTCAATACCAGTCATATCAAACAAATTGGTTACTTATTTCAAAAGCAAACCTTACTACCCTGGCGCACGGTACTGGATAATGTCACGGCTCCTCTAGAAATCCGTGGTGTACCTCGGACTGAAGGACGAAAAAAAGCCCTGACATTGCTAGCAAAATATGGATTAAACGGTTTTGAGCACAGTTTTCCCAGAGAACTATCGGGCGGGATGCAGCAACGGGTGTTGCTAATCCGAACGCTCATATATGAACCTGATGTAGTGTTACTTGACGAACCTCTCAGCAGTCTTGATGCTCAAACGCGTGCTCTGTTACAAGATGAATTCCTCCGATTGTGGCGGGATACGGGACGTACTTTTGTTCTGGTCACTCACGATCTTGATGAAGCGATCGCGCTTTCGCAACGAGTGTTTTTGTTAAGCGCCCGCCCTGGCAGAATTGTGAAGGAATTTCAGATTGATTTGCCCGTGGAACGTTCTGCGATCGCAATTCGTACCGATCCAAAATTTCAACAAATCCAGCGCGAGATGTGGTCAGAATTAACCACACAGGTATTAGAACAGCAAGATCGAGGATTCGCACTCTTTAAAACATAAATGAAAATAACATGAGAACGATCCGCAATAGAACCATTAGTACCAGACAATCCCCTCTTTCCTCTACTCATCAAAAGACAAACCTTCCGGGTTCTAGTCGAAAAAGAATCACTTGGACGCAACGTATACAGCAACTTGCTTTACAGCTAACGCCTCTAGTTGCGATCGTGTTTGTTTGGGAAATCGGAGCCGGAGCATTTGGCATACCCAAGTTTATTGAACCAGCACTAGTCGGCAAGCCAAGCTCTATTCTCCAAGAAGTGAGACAATTATTTTCTAACGGTACTATCTTTAAACATATCTTTGTCACCTTTCAAGAAGCAATGAGCGGGCTCGCTCTGGCAATGACTGGTGGTATTAGTCTGGGAATTGTATTAGCTTACTCTCCGCAAGGAGCGCGGATAACTCTTCCATATGTCCAAGTATTTAATTCTCTACCTCGTATTGCCTTAGCTCCCTTTTTCATTATTTGGTTTGGTATTGGATTGCTCTCCAAAGTCTTGCTTGCAGCTTTAGCCGCTTTTTTCCCCATCTTTTTTACAACGTATCAAGGGCTTCAAAGCATCGATCGCGAGTTAGTTGCTGCTTTCCAAGTCATGGGTGCCAATCGATGGCAGATGTTGCACATGGTGATACTGCCTTCAGTTCTCAGTTGGGTTATTGCAGGAATTCGCACGAGTTTGGGGATGGCTTTAGTAGGGGCGCTTGTAGCTGAGTACATCGGTTCAACTCAGGGGTTAGGCTATCTGTTAATGGCAGCACAGGGAACTTTAAATGTTGATAAAGCTTGGGCAATACTGGTAGTCTTGGCATTCATTAGCGTTTTACTGGATTGGGGCGTTCGCGCTTTAGAATCCCATATCTTACGCTGGCGATCTAACCCTAGGTAACTAACTGCTTTTATGAGAGAATTGGGTATACCAATATAAAACATTCTCTCACATTTCATAAATTATTAACTTAGGAAAAATATGCAATTAACGGCATCTTCCGTACCTCAAGGATTTAGTACATTTGTAACTAACTTGGGCATAAGAGATACTAGTGAGGATTTTTTATTTATTAAATCGGATGTTGAAAGTGTTGCTGATGGAGTCTTTACTCAAAGTCTTTTTGCTGGTCCAAGCGTGACAATTAGCCGCGAACACTTAAAAGATTCAAAAGCACAAGGAATTATTGTTATCTCCAAAAATGCCAACGTTGCTAATGGTGTTGTTGGCAAAACGGATGCAGAAGAAGTCATCAAACTTGTGTCTGCGGAAACCGAAGTTCCAGCAAATAATATTTTGATAGCTTCTACAGGTGTTATTGGGAGACGATACCCAATGGAAAAAATTCGAGCAGGATTATCAGGGATAGGAAACAAATTAACTCCTGCTGATTTTCATTTAGCTTCTCGCGCTATTATGACCACCGATAAGACACCTAAGTTGGTAACACGGCAAGTTGGGCATGCAAAGCTAGTCGGAATTGCCAAAGGTGTTGGCATGATTGAGCCCAATATGGCAACGCTGCTTGCTTTCTTTTTTACAGATGCAGCTATTTCTCCAGATGTACTGCGTTCTATTTTTCGACCCACTATAGATAAAACTTTTAATTGTCTGAGTGTAGATACTGATACTTCTACTAGCGATACTGCTATCATTCTTGCCAATGGTTTGGCTGGAGAAGTGAGGGAACATGAATTTTCCCATGCATTATATGAACTGGCTCGTGAGTTAACCTTAATGGTGGCGCAAGATGCAGAAGGCGGTACTAAAGTTATTGAAGTGACGGTAGATTCAGCGATCGATTACGCACAAGCTAAACGAGTTGCCAAAGCAATTGTAAACTCGCCTTTAGTCAAAACTGCGGTGTATGGAGCCGATCCCAATTGGGGAAGAGTGGCTATGGCTATGGGGAAATGTGAAAGCGATCGCGAAATAAATCAGGAAAAAGTTGTGATTAGCTTTGATGATATTCAAGTTTATCCTAATAGTTCAAATGAGGAAAATCTCGAACAGTTGCGACAAATTATGGCAAAGGATAAAGTGAATATCCATGTCAGCCTTAATATTGGTGAAGCGTCTGCAACTGTTTGGGGGTGTGACCTATCAGAAGGTTATGTAGACACTAATTCTAAATATTCAACTTAGATAATTTTGCTCCGAATCCTATATTACTTAAAAACAATAGAATACAATACTGCAAGGGCTCTCGAACTTTTGTACGTTGGACAACCCCAACAGATACCTGTAAATGTTGGGTTTCGTTCCTCAAACGCCACATCGCTCAAGGGGGGGAACCCTCCGAAGTTTGCTATTGGGGAGTCAGTCCGGTCTTGGGGAGACAGTGCGTTGCGGAGGTTTCCTCCGTTGGAGCACCTGTCGTCTTTGCCCAAGTGAAGCATCTGACGTGGAAACCCCCAAGCCCTTACGGGTTCGCCAGTCCCCTCGTGCCGTAAACCTGCTTTCAGGGCTGGACTCACCGCAACTTCTCTCCCCACGCGAGTGGCTCCCCAACCTACGTGTTTTCGCATTGTTAGGCTTAATCGACAAGTATTGCAATTACAATCACCTCCTTGTCTTCCTTGTTTGGATCTCAAATAGGATTGTTATATATCTCACTTGAAAATTAATTATTGATTGCTATCTAAATCCTCTGCTAATCTAATCTCGTGTTGAACTGGTAAACCAGTAAGAAAAGCCCGGTTTTCACTAATATGAGGTACTTTCAGTTGACCATCTGGAATTCCTTTTTGTAGTTGACGCTGGCGGAGGGTAGCAAAACTACCTGGAGCTAAAATTCGGAGTCGGGGAGGTGGTACTTGATCCCGGCGGTTGACTTCGTAGGAAATATGAATTTCTTTTAGCTTGCTGTCAAAGCTGGCTAGGAAGGCTTGGGGGTTGTGGAGTGTATGACTGGAGGTAAGTTCAATGTTTACTAAATAGTAAGGTGGAAAATCATTTTCGCACAAGGTGATACAAAAATCTTCTAAAGCTACGCTGAAATCTCTTTGCAAAGCTTGCATCACTTGCGTCACGTGAAATTCGGTTGTCTTCTCGTTTATTGCAGAAAGCAGTCCACCTTGACGGTAGCGGAAGACAATCAGGGGTGTTTGTTCGTAAAATCCAAGAACTTCCACAATGTCACCAATATCGTAACGGTAAAAACCACTGTAATTGGTTACTAGAATGCGATATCGCTCTCCAGTTTTTACCTCATTAGCTAGCAAGGTTTTAGGATGCTCTGCTTCCCACTGGTCTTCTGGTATAAATTCAAAAAAGCCAGTCTCAATTGCTAAGATACTGCTGTCATCATTAGTATCGTGGTAAATACCAAAAATAGCTTCTGAAGTAGAATAACCCGCGCCAAATTGTGGTGTATCTCCAAAATAGGTGGGAAATCTTTCAAAATAAAAGTTTGATGTTCCTCCACGTGCAGCAATAATAAATGATAAATTGGGCCAAGCAAGTTTGGGGACTATTCGTCCAGAGGATTTCCAGATTGCTCTTAATTGTGCGGCTCGCTTGGGATTTGCTAACCATCCCTTCTCTAACTTTACTCGCAGTTCTGGGTCAATTTTTAACCAACTTGCGATCGCTCCAGTCTCTATATCTCGGATTAACTCTTCCGCATAGCGTTCTAAATAGCTGCAATTCCGCAATATAAGCATGGGAAAGCTTTCCGCCATCCCCCGCATGGACTCGTCTCGCAAGGCGAATAGCAAACAAACATAATGACGGGCTAAGCTATCAGCTACCTCTAAGGTCTCATAAGGGTTAGCAAATAGCTGCTTGCAAATCAACTTACTCATGCGAAGGTTTACTTCACCCGCTGTCCCATACTCAATACCGCCTGCGGTACGTCCTTGCAGCTGTACTGACTTGGTTACCATTAATTTGCCAAACTTTAGCCCTCTTGCTGACAGCGCCTCACTTAAAAAGCCAATGCTAATCCAATAAGCCCTTTCCAAGGATTTCTTAGTTTCCCGAGTGACGGGAACGAGTTTCTTTTTTCCAGTCGAACCACTGCTTTGAATCAGGTGAGCAACGGGTTCGGCTGTGAGAATGTTTGCTTCACCTTTTGCTATACGCGTAGTATACGGTTCATAACTGCTATAAGGTAGAATGGGAACCTGCTCTCGAAAGCGATCGATAGTTTTGATGTCTCTGAGCCCGTATTCCCGACCTAGTACAGTATCTTGATGTGCTAGCAGCAGGTTGCGTAAAAAATTCTCCTGCACTGCACCGATCTGACGAGTTTTTCTTACAAAATTGGCTTTTGATTGTCTGGCTGCGGTACTTAAAAGTGAAAAAAAGAAATTTGCCATTGAGGTTTTGTAAAAGTCATGTTAATTACAGAGCTTTTTGTGAAAGAATTACTTTGTCTCACTCTATCCACAGGTGCTGATTTTACCTTACAAAGCTTTGTTATGCTGAAACTAGTACATGAAGGCAGAAGTACGGAGACAGAAGGTAGAAGGAGTAAAAGCTTTTGTGCCAGCTTTTGGTCTGTTACTAATGGTTGCCCGATTTACGCGATCGTTGTACTAGTTTTATGAGTCGATTTCTCTAAAACTAATTGTACATCGCATACAACCCCCGTATAGTATGCTATGGAATGTCTCTGTATTCTGTTCTGGGGATACTCTGTGGCAACAGAAACCAAAAAGTTGAAGCTAACGGGAGCTATTTTGGTCTTTTATATGTCTATTTCTGCATCCTAGTATGTTAACTAGTACCTAAGTAACTCAGACATAGATGACTAACATTTCCTTTTCCAAACAGGCTCCCACACTATTAGTACTATTAGCCGCAGGCTGTCTCACTAGCATGACGGGTGGTATTGTAGCACCTGTTTTTCCAGAAATTGTAGAACAACTGCGGATCGATCCGGGATGGGCTGGAACTTTAGTCAGCGTACATACTTTGATGACAGCCCTCTCCAGTCCAGTGCTGGGTATTTTGGCAGACCGGATCGGAAAACTGAGAGTCTTGATTTTCTCTCTGGTTTGCTACGGGTTGTTTGGTACCGCAGGAGGTCTAATGCAAAGCTTTGACTCTTTGCTTTGGACGCGAGCTCTGTTGGGTGTAAGTAATGGTGGCATTGCGGCTGCAAGTATCGGTCTGCTAGGAGGAATGTATGAAGGAGAATCGCGATCGCGGGTTATGGGTTACGCTACTAGTGCGCTCGCAACTGCTAGCATCATCTTTCCTCTTTTAGGCGGATGGGTAGGCTCTGTCCACTGGCGGTTTGCTTTCTGTCTTTACGTCTTGGCACTACCTGTAGCGCTAGCAGCTAGTTTAATTTTACGAAAAAGAAAATTTCAACAGGCAAAGACTCTTGACTTAACTAACACCCAAAATCTCACTACAAGTCTGTTAAAGCCCAGTGTCCTCATGCTCTTTCTAGGACTGGGACTTGCTTCAGCTATGTTCTATGTCGTGATTGTTTATGCTCCTCTTTATTTCAAAGTTGCCATTGGAGCTAATACAGTCCTCAATGGTGCGATTCTCGCTTCTAGAGCTATCGGTGCAGCGATCGTATCCGCAGTCGGTGCTAGTTTGCTAGCCAAGAAATTGGGAGTTACCCGAGCTATTGGAGTGGGGTTTGGGTTGATGGCGCTGACATTAATCGCAATTCCCCATCTAGAACACGTTCAATTAGCTTTGTTCACTGCACTTTTATTTGGAATGGGATTTGGCATCGTTATGCCCAATCTTTACAGCATCTTATCTGATTTATCCCCAGTAAATCAGCGTTCTGGTATATTGGCGATCGGTACTGGCGTTTCTTCATTAGGACAATTTCTATCCCCCGTTTTTTTAGGACCAGTATGGAAAAGCAGTGGTGCAGTCGTGTTTTACGTAGCAGGTGTTGTAGGGCTAGTCATTACTTTTCTCAGTTTCTTAAGCAAAAAAAACATGAACAGCGATCGCTCATAGGTCATATAAAGTAAATTTTAAATCGCCAAATGTATTGTGTAAGGTGGGCAATGCCAACCAAATCGCTCCTCTTGGTTGGTATTGCTGAATCCAACATTGAACCCTTATTGTTAGGTTTGGTTCTTCTACCCAACAAACCTCTATCCAACATTGAACCCTTATTGTTGGGTTTCGTTCCTCAACCCAACCTACTAACTACCGTTTCAAACTGTTTTTCCCAAGTATTGTGATTGGATTTTGCTTCTCTAACTAAAGGTGATAGAGACAATATTTGATTCACAAGCCAATTGACAGCAGAGAGGGGAAACCGTAGCGGTCTGGCAATGTCTAGAAATAATACCACCCGGTATCCTTCTGTATCGTTCCACACTTCATGGGGAAATGTATCATCAAATAACAAGCTTTTTCCCTCTTCCCAGTAAGCTATTCGATCGCTAATACGAATTCGACAGGCAGATTTTGGTTCTGGTACTATCAATCCCAAATGATATCGAATTAACCCTTTATGCTTGCCTCTGTGTTCGGGAATATGCTTCCCTGGAGCTAGAATCGAAAAAAATGCTGATTTCAAACCGGGAATTTGCTGCAATAGTTTCCACGTTTCGGGACACCGTTCGCAATTCTTTTTTGCTGTGAAGCCAAAGGCATAAAAATAATACGTCTTCCAGCGATCGTCGGGGCTTATGCGTTGTTGGCGAGGCATAATGTCTTGAAAGTTTGGCAACGCATGGGTGTGTTGGAGAACTTGCTCTAATTCCTTGCGAATTACTAACCAATTTGTTTCTAGCTTATTAGCCCAAGGAAATTGCTCTTTATCAAAAAAAATGGAATCTCCAACTAAAGAATATGCAGACACTAAACTCTCTAGTCTTTTGACAATGGGAGATTTAACAACTTCGCTTACAAAATCTTTCATGAGCTTGCTTCTTTAACCAGTCGCTGTTAAGATATCCAATTTAACCAACCACTCCAATTTTGCACAATTGCTGCAAATTCTGCATAACCCGCAGCTTTAGGATGAGCACCATCATTAGCTTTTGCCTCTTCTATCCAGATGTGTGATTTTTCTAAAATAGGAAAAATATCTAAATATGGTACATCTAATTCTTGACAAACCAAAGCAAATTGCTTAGATAAATTTGCGACTCTCTGATTTCTCCCATTTTGTTCTTCATCACCGATAGGTGGAGGTCCAATCATTAAAACAGGGTATAATTCTTTCGCTTCACTTAAGATAGTACGGGTATTTTCTATAGATTGTGCCACCTCAACACGCAGTTTACCGTTTTCAATTCCCGTATCATTAACGCCGAAAGAAAAGACAACTCTACCGTTGTATTCTCTCGGTAAACGATATGAAACTTCTCTTAACCACCGTTCTCTTAGTTCTGTACTGGTTTCGCGCCTCACCCCTAAATTATAGTAGGTAATATCGTGACCTTTTTTACTAGCATTAACACATATCCTACCAGCCCAGCCAAGATGTTCGGGATCGCCAGTACCGTTAACAAATGATTCACCAAGAAAACAGATTCTGAATTCTAGTAATTTTTTTGACATGGAAAGCTTGATTTTAGATCTGACTAAAAACAGTGGTAAAGATGTATGAAATTTTTAACTTTGTGAAAGTTTAGCTTGAAAATCAGGGGTTCGGGAACAGGGGTGAGAAGTTTGGGTAGAGAGATTTTTATACAAAAATAAGAACTTGGTTACAAATGTTTGAGTGCAATCGCTTTTTTCTTTGGCTAGATGAAAAAATAGTTATAGCAGTCTAGTTGAGAAACTAGTTATGACTCGGAATGAGAATCTTCCTCAAATAAAAGTCAATTCGTGTTCCTTACAATGCATTACGAGATACTGGGGCAAAGTGGAAGTCATTGAAAAAGGTAAGAACTATCGGATCAATCGAATAGAAATCAAGCCCAAACACAGTATCAAACAACAAATTCACTATCACCGATGCGAACATTGGGTTGTTGTTTCAGGTATTGCCAAGGTTACCTGTGGTCATGAAGAAATCTTATTGAACAGGAATGAATCTACTTTTGTTCCCTCTGCAACGTTGCATCGAGTAGAAAATCCAGGGTTTATTCCACTCATTATCTTGGAGATTCAAAATGGGGAGTATTTAGGTGAGGATGATACGGAACGAGCTTTAGACTTAACAAAAGTTTAATTTGCTACTCGTAGTCTGTCACCTTTATTAATCAGGAGCTGCAAGATCCCCCACTTCTTCAAGAATACAGTTGGTTAATCGGGGGTCCCTCAATCAGTACTTTTTCGTTCCCTCCTAAGCATATGAATGCAGTTGGCGAGGCGATCGCTGTCTCGCGGAATTCGATTGAAACCGGAGGCGGAGCCTAATACAGGTTGGTGTAAATAAAGCAACCATTAGTCATAAACAAAAAGCTGACAATCAAAACTTTCGAGCCTTGCGCCACGCCAGCTGCTGTAGCCTGTGGAACCATGCACGGCGATCGCTTATGGGAAGAAACCTCCATGAGCGATTGCCTCGCCACCACAATGGCTTCTCTGACAAGCGGACTTCTGCCTTTATGTACTCGGGTATTGACTTTGTGCATTTTTTGAGGGAAAAAGTTCGTGCAGTTTTTTTGAGCAACTCCACGAGCCATAAGGGGTTTCTAAATCAAAAAATATCCAATTTTCTTTTGTGGTGCGGGCATCCATGCCCGTCCTACAAGATTTGGATCGGGGATTTCCAAGAAATCAATGACCCTGCTGATAGGGCGTAACTTAGCAGTCAATCTATTATATTTTTTTAATTTTCTTAAGAAACCATTCCAATTAAATTAGGTAATTGTCGTCATTTAAATGACCGGGAAATCAGGATTATATGCAGAAGCAAGGTGTTTCACTCGCAGAGGCAGCAAGGCGTTTGGGTGTGAGTCAGAGTACTTTGTATGTGGCTGTGCAAAAAAGACAGCTTTCTTCTTTTACAAGAAATAGGAGAACTCTAATTTCTACGGGAGCTTTAAGAGATTATCAAGTCAGGCAACGTTCTATCACTGATTACAGACTTTAGTGCTAGAAGGGTTGAAATAGTAAGTCAGGCGGGTTTTTTGCCACTTTTTCAAATCATCCTATTTTTCAAATTCCCATGTAGCAACCTTTCTAAGCTTTTTTCGTCGAACTCACATTAAATTGCAGGTGAAAATTGTTTGACTGTGAGAGGTTTTTGACCACGCTCCTATAGTGGAATGATTTCCCTTCATTGGAAATCGGGGATTGGGATTATGCAATGGGATTTTTTCCCTTCATTGGTATGAAATTATTCCATTGTATTTTAAGTTTTTTATAATGAGCTTTGAAGGTGATAAAACGTGCTCCCACCTCTTTATAAGTTACACGAAGTTGTTTTGATTGCGCCTTCAGTTCCTTTGACCTAGCAAGCATCTTATGAAGAGCATCATAGTTTAAAGAATTTACTCTTGTACTTAATTTGTCTGTTTGGCTCAACTCATCTGGGTTAACTTTTAAACCATAGATAGCAGTCAGTAGCTCAGCTAGAGAAGCCCTGGCGGATTTTTTGCTTGTTAAAAGTGTAGACGCCAGTTTCTTAGCATCTTCAAATTTTAAGTGTGCATACAACTGTGTACTAAATGCAGTCATTAACTCACGGTTTGTCTCCACCAATTCTGACGATACCTCTTGTAGCTGCTGCTCAACATTAAGTAGAAGTAATTGTAGACTATCCACCAATTCATGCAAAAACTCTACTTCTTCACGCAAAGACTCTATCTCCTTGGAATCATCAGAGTTTTCATAGATAATTGATGAATCTTTATTATAATTAATTTGACATTCACTGAGTTTTAAATTATCAGTTAATTGTTCAATATCGAACTCTTCTTGAAAACTACTTAGAAATTTATCTATTTTTTGCAATTGCTGTTCAATTATTTCGATGAGTTCTTGACTCTGTTGTTCGGGCTTAAAAGTCACCAGTTTTCTCCAGTTTTGACAAGTTACTTTAGCATTAAACGTAACATTTCTCCTTTTTTCTGTCTGTACGCTACCAATCTAATCCTCCTCTCCCACATCAAACTCAGAAAAATATTTGAAAATAATAATTATTTTTAAATAGGTTGCTTGCTCTTTGAGCAAGGCATTCCCAGACCGATCCATTGGCTCGAGGTGGGGGTCCGATCGCGCGATCGCCAACGACATCCTTTCCGTATTCGGCTGAACGTCAACATTAACACTAAACTTTGCAACGAGTACGTAAGATACAAATTAGGGAGCGATCGCGTGGTTACAGTTTTTGATACGCAAGCTTCTGCTTACGCAAGCTCCTTACACAATAGTGATTGTTGTCTGGTAGAGAGACTTAACTATTATGGCTCAGGCTGAAAACACTGCTCAATTAACCGTAAATCCGTCTTCCTCCCATGCTGGTATGAGATACTGGGGTAGAGTTGAGGTCATAGAAGAAGGAGAATATTACCGAATTAGCCGTGTAGAAATTAAACCCAAGCACAGTATCAAACCACAAATTCATTACCATCGCAGCGAACATTGGGTTGTTGTTTCAGGTATTGCAAAGGTTACTTGTAATAACCAAGAAATATTACTCAATTGTAATGAGTCCACTTTTGTACCTCCTGCAACGCTTCACAAGGTGGAAAACCCTGGATCTATTCCACTGATTATTCTAGAAATTCAAAACGGAGAGTATTTGGGTGAAGATGATACCGAACGCCCTATGGATTTAACTTTAGTTCAACCTTTAACAGAAAGTTAATTTTTCTAATTGTGTGTAGAGACGCGCTGAATGAAAGCGTCTCTACAAAGAAACTAACTGGATATTACAAAGAAAGGCAGCCTTGCTGGAGGCAGCTATGCTGAAGGGATTCTGTCTCCTGTCCTCTGAAATAAAAATGCGCGTTGTGGGAGTAGCGCCCACTAAAAAAAAGATGTTTTTCCAAGATGCGTAGCACGAGGAAAAACGGCGTCCTTGTTTCAATCCCCTGTCTTGAGGCAGGGGTCCTTCTGCCCTCTGCCCTCGTACTTCTGCCTTCTGAATTACGTAGATGAAATGGGGAGGCTGCAATTTATTGCGCGATCGCGCCCTTGCTTTTTAGCTTGATAAAGTGCTCTATCGGCTATTGTGACTAACTCCTCAGGTAGAGTATCTGGTGTTGGTATCAAACAACTAACTCCCAAACTTAATGTTACATAACCTTCATTCGGGGATTGAGGCGATGGTAATTTAAGTTGTTGTATTTCTGCACGCACAAGTTCCGCTACTTGCATTGCTCCTGCTAAAGTGGTGTTGGGAAGAAGAATTGCAAATTCATCTCCACCATAACGAGCAACTAAGTCAGCAGGACGTTTTATACAACGACCGATCGTGCTGGCAACGGTTTGCAAACAGTTGTCTCCGGCTAGATGACCAAGTGCATCGTTATAGCCTTTAAAATTATCAATATCACAGAGAATTAACGATAAAGGTAACTGTTCTCTTTGAAGCCTTCGCCATTCTTGTTCTAGAGCTTGGTCTAATTTGCGACGATTGGCTACATGAGTTAATCCATCTAAATGAGCAAGGCGTTCTAATTCTTTATTTGCTTGTTGTAGTTGTTGATAGAGCAGTGATTGCTGAATTGCGATCGCCAATTGGTCAGTGACAACTCCAATAAGTTGTAAGTCTGATTCCGTCCAAGGAGATGATTGATGTCTGACAATACAAAGGCTTCCCCAAATCCGCTCGTTTAAATAAATAGGAATGGGTAAGCAAATTTTGGAATAGTGTTGGATCAAATTTAAACTATCACTTGCTTGATTCAATTTATCCAAACAAAAGGTTTGTAACTGTTCGAGTTGTGCGGCTAAAAAATTTTCTATAGGAAAAAACTCTTGTCTTTGTGCAGTTAGGGAAAATGTTGGAGGTAAATATTGTTCTACGAGTTCCCAAGTTTCTTGGTTGGGCGAATACTGCATGATCCCAACCCAATGAGCTTCGACTAAAGTACCGATAGCTGCCACAGTTGTAGAAAAGATAGCAGGTAAATCTAAAGAATTACGGATTGCTTGAATCATTCGATTTAGAGTTTGCTCGCGCTGGTATTGAGATCGCAATGCTGCTTCTGTTTGTTGGCGCTGTAAAATCTCTCTTTCTAACTGCTGTTTTTGAGAAAGAATCATAATTTGATTGTTAACTCGTGCCAAAATTTCTTGAACTTGAAATGGTTTGGTCACATAATCTGCTGCTCCAACCTGAAATGCTTTAGCTTTATCTAAGCCTTCACTTAAGCCGCTGAGAAAAATAATTGGAATATCTCTAGTTTGTGGATCTATTTTCAACTTTTGACAAACTTCATATCCACTCATATCTGGCATAAGAATATCCAGCAAAATCAAGTCTGGCGGTGAGATTAAGGCTACTTCAAGCGCTGCTTGACCGCTTGTTACAGGTCTAATTTTATAACCATTTTTTCCCAGGATTTTAAATAGTAATCCTAAATTAGACGGTGTATCATCTACTACCAAAATTTCTGCTCTTAAAGTATTTTTCTTTGTATAACTCATTGGCTAAGATGACAAAACTATAAAAACAATTTATTCATATTTCTACTTTTGCTTTATAAAAGTTAAAACAACCATCGTATTTATGACGAAAAAATTCTCAAGCAATTAAATCTACATTATTGTGTTTAAAATCCGGAATTTTGTACTTGTAGTCATGTTGTTTCTTTTTTCAGCACAAATACTGAAGAAAAAAATAAAGACAGATTGACCATATTCCGGATAGTTATGGAACTTTGTATAGGTAAAGTTAAAAATTGATTAACTTAAGAAAGTATAAAAGATAAAGGATGAAGAATGGAAATTTTCAGGTTTCCCTGAATTTACTGACAAAAAAATCAAGAGATATCCTTGATTTTTTAACTACTCAATTGAAAGTAACTTCATCTTTTCAATAACAAAATATACGAAAATTTTAAGTATTATTCCACCCTTAGCTTGTATGCAAACTATCTCAATATGGTTCAGATAAGGCTCAATCCCCCCTAGCCCCCTTAAAAAGGGGGGAATTGGAATCCACTTTCCCTGTTATCCGGGTGTTTCATATTTTTTCTAGAGATCTGTACACCACCGTAGCCTTTTTAAGGTAGGCTCTTTAAGGATGAGATATTGTTAACTGAACCGTATTGCAAACTATCTCTACTTTAAATGAAAATTGCATCATCAATGAGGCGCTCTCCAGTCGGATCGAATGGACGGTTAATTAACTTTCCACCGCTCGCGATTAACTTGGATCTCTCAAATTAGGGCTTGAGATTTAATGACTCGTTGTATGTGCGTAAACTTTTGGTCAAGCAATCTACAGCAGATTGCAACAAGTGTAAGGTACAGATTGTTGTAGGGGCGCAAGACCGCCGCACCCCTACCGATGGACTTCATTTACCTGAAAAATGCTGTTTAAATTTTGACTTCTGAAACCAATGTAGGTTGCGACTTATTCGGTAAGACATTTCGCAGAATGTCAATAAGTGACTGGCTGCGTGGTTCTTGAACAAAAAGCAAAGGTAGTAGAGCAATTAATCGCAAAACAGCTGAAAGAGCAAACAGTCCGGGTAAACCCCCAATAATATTTAGCCCAGCTATAAAGCCACCAACAGTTGAACCCAAACCTCCACTGACACCAGCAACGGCTGCAGCAATGGCAAAATACTGAGAAGGACGATCTAAAGGAGCGACTGACATTTGAATATTGCTGCTGCACAACTCAATTGCTGCTATGGAACCACCAGTTAGCAAATGGATTGTTGGTAACAATATCCATACAGAAACTGAATCAGCACCAGCAAACAACCAAAATATTGGTGTCACTGCCATCAAAATACCAACTAATAGTAGAAGCGGACGATTCCCCATTCTGTCAGCTAGCTTCCCCCACAGTACCAACAAGATTAAGTTTGCGCCAGCTGCTAAACTGGTGTAAAGCGTAACCGTACTTAAATCCAAAGCTAAATCTCTCATCATATAAAGATTAAAGAACGGTGTGCTCAGGTTGACTGCAAACGTCCACAAACCCAAGTACAATAATAATTTGATAAAGTTGATATCTTTAAAGATACTTGCCTTTTTAGGTTGGTTTTTCTGTTGCTCGGGCAAAGTTCTAGTATGAGTGACTTGTGGATTGACATCTTGCATCCAAAACTGACACACTAAACTTGCTATTCCAACGACGACTCCACACAACAACATCACACCAAAACCTTGAATTGTGCCACCAGGCCAATTGGATATGCCAAATCCAAGCAGTGGTACGCACAAGAGGTTTGTTAGGCTTGCCGTACTATTGCGAAAACCAAAATATCTGCCCCTTAATTGTTGGGGAACTAAAGCAGCCATCCAGCTAAACCAGGCTGAAGAACCTAAAGCTCCTAAAACGTTAGCGATAAAAATTATACTTAATGTCCAGGTAACCAACTGATGTTGATGGTTGTTGGAAGAACCCACCCACGCGATCCCTAACAATAGAGTCAGCCATAACAGTCTGGATGGACCAAAAATGGCTAGCACATACCAATGACGGCTCTTGGTACGGTCTGCAATAAATGCTCCTAATGGTTGTAAAAAGTTGACGAGCATGGGAATTGAAGACAGCAAACCAATTTCCACTGGTGTTGCCCCTAATTCAAGTAGAAAGTTTACCAGCAAAACACCACTAGTAATGTTAGTAAAAATACTGGCTAAGATGCCATCTATGGTGGATGCCTTCAGGCTGGTTCTTATGGCTTGTTTAGAAATTTTTGCGCTCGCATCGGTTTTGGGTGCTCGTACCGAGCCAGGAAGAGGTTCCAGTGCTTCTAAAGTAGGAGAAGATAAATTGTTCACTATAAATTAAGTTATTAAGCTACGAAATTAGATGGGTAAGGACAGACCATATGAGTGCTAGAGCTTCTCAACTGAACACTAGCGTGACCGCTACAGCTAATGTAACGATCGCAAGTAGGATACGTTTCTCAATCTACCGAAACATAAAGCAAAAATAAAATTGCACCTAAGGATGAAATACTGTTTCCGATGGTTGAAGTTTGTTAAGCTTTTTTATGCAAATGAGATTCTAATGCGCCATTGAGAACCAAAATGGAATTTTGAAACGAAGACGCAAATAATCTTTACACTTGTGGTTCAAAGAAAGTTATAGCGCAACTCGAACAACGCACGCGATCGCTACATTTTGACTCTTTACCACCAGAGAATGTTGCATCTTTTTTATTTTTATGATGGTTAATTTGTACGTTCGTAACTCCTAATTATCAAACTCGTGTAAAGACACAATTTTGCATAATTTTTATATAACAGAGTGATATTTATGCATAAGTTACCTTTACCTAACACTATCTAAATATACAGGTAAATAAATAGTTTAAGCAGTTCTTCATAACTTCTAATTATGTCCAAGCACGAGTTTCAGCGTAATTTTGCCGTTATTATCGGGATTAACGATTATTCAAATGGTATACCGCCTTTAGAAACGGCTGTCCCTGATGCTCGCGAACTTGCTAGGATTCTAGAAGATTACAAATATAGGGTGCGGTTGCTTTTAAACCAAGATGCTTCTTTAGAAGGACTCGACAAACTACTTGCTGCTTTTCACGCACGGGAGATAGTGTTTCCTGAAGAAACGATCGCTCTCAATGAGAATGACAGAATTGTATTTTACTTTGCCGGACACGGTCTTGCTTTGGATGCATTGGAAAATAAAGAAGGTCCAGCTGGCTATCTTATACCAGCTCGAGCTCGATCCGGTAATATCAATACCTACCTGGAAATGCAGAAGTTACACGATGCTCTGCTTGCTCTCCCTTGCAGACATTTGTTAGTTATTCTCGATTGCTGCTTTGCGGGAGCGTTTCGTTGGTCAAGTCACAGAAATGCCATGCGTTTGCCAGTTGTCTACCAAGAACGTTACGATCGCTTCATTCAAGACCGAGCTTGGCAAGTCTTAGCATCTGCGGCTCAAGATCAGAAAGCTTTAGATTTTGTTACCTCTCGTGGAACGATAGAACATCACTCTCCTTTTGCAGCAGCACTGTTTCAAGCGTTACGAGGTGATGCCGATCTTTCTTTACCAGTTCAGGATGGTAGACCCACAGGCGATGGGGTCATTACAGCAACAGAACTCTACTTTTATCTGCGGGAGAAATTGGAGACAACAACTCAAAAACTCCACAGCCGCCAAACTCCTGGTTTATATCACTTAGCAAAACATGACAAAGGGGAATACATTTTTCTAGTTCCCGGTCAGAAATTGAACTTACCATCTGCTCCTAAATTAGATTTCAAAAATAATCCTTACCGAGGGCTAGAATCTTTTGATGAAGCTCACAGTGAGTTGTTTTTTGGCAGAAAGCAATTGACTCAACAATTGAGCCAGGTTGTTGGCGCTCGTCAATTAACGGTAGTATTGGGAGCCTCAGGATCTGGTAAATCCAGCCTTGTGAAAGCCGGATTATTTCCTCGTTTGCGTCAATCTACGACTCATTCGTGGCATATTCTCGACCCAATTCGCCCCGGTAGTCGCCCAATAACTGCACTTTCTCAAGTACAAAAACAGATTTCAACCACCAAAGATCGGCAATTGTCACTGCTTGCTGCTGTAAATACGTGGTGCAATACCAATCCTCAAAAGAAACTACTGCTTGTGCTCGACCAATTGGAAGAATTGGTCACTATGTGTCAGAACGATAAGGAGCGATCGCATTTTTTGAGAGAACTCGAACAAGCACTGACCCAACCGCAGTTTCACATTGTTATAACGCTGCGTTTGGACTTTGAACCACAATTTTTAACCTCTGCTTTTCCCGGACGTTGGATGGATGCTCGGTTCACGATCCCACTCATGACTCAAAACGAGCTTCGAGAAACGATCGAAAAACCAGCAGCAGAAAAAGTGCTTTATTTTGAACCCCCACAATTAGTAGAGCAATTTATTAATGAAGTTGTACAAATGCCAGGAGCACTTCCGCTCCTTTCTTTTACTCTGAGCGAACTTTATTTAAAATATTTGAACCGTCGGGGCGACAATCGAGCTTTGACAGAAGAAGATTATCAGGATTTGGGAGGAGTTGCAGGCTCCCTGACCCGTAGAGCTACCCAAGAGTATGAAAGTTTAGTAAAAATGGACTTAAATTACGACTACACCATTCGTAAGGTCATGTTGCGAATGGTGACTGTCGATGGCGGTGCTTTGGCTCGCAGACGGGTACCTTTGCGCGAATTTGAGTATCCCAATGCTGAAGATAACAAGCGAGTTGAGCAAATTATTCAACGTTTTACCGATGCTCGATTGATTGTCAGTGGAAAAGAAATCAATGGGGAGCCCTACATAGAACCAGCTCACGATGCTTTGGTATTGGGGTGGAATTTATTACAAAAGTGGAAAGACGACAAGCAACAAAATGAGAGTGTCGTGCTGCGCCAGCGTCTGACACTTGCTGCAAATGATTGGTACAACAGCGATCGCAGTGACCTTAAATCCAATTATCTGTGGAACGATGACCCCCGTATTGCTGTGTTAGAAAAAGTTCTGGAATACCCTCCTCAGAAAAACTGGCTGAATCAGCTAGAAACAGAATTTGTGAAAAAGAGCCTTCAAAAAAGACAAGATGAACTTAAGGAAACTAAGGAGAATTTGCGAATCTCACAAGAACGACAGCAAATTGCTCAGGCTCGCCTATTAGCAACTCAAGCACAATTAATACAAAAAGAGGATATTAGTTTACTGCATTTAAGTATTTTACTGGCTGTTGAGTCTATGAAACGCTTCAACAAGTTGGAAATGAGGTATCTTTTAGCAGATCAAACTCTACGCCAGGGATTGACTTTACTCCCACGTTCTATTGCTCGTATTAATAATCACAGCCAGCAGAACTATACTTGTTCAAATTCATTAGCCTTTTGTTCTGACGGCAAACATCTGGCGATCGCTAATGATGCCATAAGACTCTTAGAAATCAAGAGCGGTCAACAAGTCACCAGTTTGGAGTATGAAAAAGATTTAACAGTTGCTACCTTAAGCCCGGACGGCAACTATGCTGCTACTTGTTGTCAAGATGGAGTTGTCAAGATTTGGAAGTTAAAAGATCGACAATTAATTGCACAAATAGTTCGTGCTGAACCCGTACAACATATTATTTTTAGCCCCAAGAGCCAATATATAATTATTGTGAGCGGTGGTTTTAGAGGTGTATGGCAATTGACCGATTCATTAGAAGTCATACCTGTGGGATTACCATTGGTAAAATTACCAGCTTTTTGTAGCGGTCAAGCTCCGATCTGTTTCAGTCCAGATGGTAATTATTTAGCTGAATTTGTTGAAGAGAGTCCGGGTTCTGAAGAAGGCAGAAGACAGGTTTGGAAACTTTCTAGCAGGCGGCGAATTATCAACGAAACGGTGAATTTATCTTCACCATCTAGCTCTGAAGTTAATTTGGCTGTTCGCGAAAATATTGATGATATGGCATTTAGTTTGGACAGTCATTTTTTTGCTGCAACGGTGACTCTAACTGTAGTTAAAGTGTGGAGAATACCTAGTGGTAGAGAAGAGATGACCGTGGAGCACAATACATGGATTAATACTATTGCAGTGAACTTCAACGGTCAGTATATAGCGGTTGGAGACAGAAAAGGAGAAGCAATTGTTTGGGCAGTACCTTACGGTTATCAAGTCACACATATAAAAGACAACCCGACAACTTGGTTGGGTCGTGTTGTTTTTAGTCCCGATGGAAATTATTTGGCCACTATGGGTCAGGGATTTAACAAAATTGCTAGAGTGTATCACGTTTTTTGCGGTCAAGAAGTAGCACGCCTGCTCCACGAGAACTATGTTGTCAATATCGGCTTTAGTCCAGATGGTAAATATATCGCGACTCAGGAAGATAGCAATCCAGAAAAAGGGCATAGCGATACTGTACGTCTGTGGAAAATTGTTGATGATTTTGATGGCATAATTGCGATTGAGATTGATATGGAGAACTTTATAAATAGCATCACCATAAGTTCTCGCGGTAAATATTTGGGAATGACTTGCAGTCAGGTTCAAGGTTTACAAGTTTATGATATGGCTCGCTATCAAAAGGTAAGCTTTATCAGTCATGAAGGAGCGCATTATGCTACCTTCAGTACAGATGAAAAATTGGTAGCTACTGTTGGTGAGGATAAAACAGTAAGACTTTGGGAACTAGCAAGTGGTGAAGAATTGCTAGCAATGGAACACAACGCACATATTATTGCGATCGCCTTTAGTCAAGACGCAAAGTTATTAACGACATTAGTTCACTTAACAACTATATACAGAGACAATATTGAAGTTTTCATTTGTGACGTTATTGTTTGGGATATCACAACTTATCAACAAGTTTATAAATTGGAAAATAGTAAAGTTATCAGCATAAGCCCGGATGGAAAATATTTAGTCATTCTTCCTAAAAATTCAAAATTTCCCGATAAAACTTTGTCGATAGTAAAAGTTTTAGAAAGAGAAGAAGTGACACGTATAAAACTCGATAATGATGGCTTAAGCGAATTTATCCTAAGTACAGATGGAAAATATTTAGCTGGTTTTGGTGGATTTTATGGCTCTGACACATCCGTAGACAGTGATGGGTTTATACAAGTGTGGGACTTATCTGGTGAAGAAGTTTTACCTATTATAAAACTGGGTCGCTCCGTGACAAAAGTAGTTTTCAGCCCAGGGAGCCGCTTTTTAGCAGCAGCTGTTGGTGGTGATACTGTCAGAATCTGGGATTTGATAAGCAAACACGAAGTGTCACGTATTGAAGTTTACGGCGGTATAAATCATATTATTTTTAGCTGGGATAGCGAACACTTAGTGACTGTTAACTGTTTGAACAAAGTTCAGGTCTGGAATTTACAACCAGAAGTTTTGATTGAAGAGGTTTGCAGTCGCTTGACTTGCAATTTAGCTTTAGAAGAGTGGGACTTGTATTTGGGGAATGAACCTTATCAAAAAATTTGCCCCAATCTTCCATAAATTGAAAATAGTATTTAACTGTTGAACGCCCCGCCTTGTAAAACTAAAACGGAACAAGGGGCGTTGTGTAAGACATGACTGCTGACACTCCCAAATAAAACCTCGGTAATACCCCTGAAACCTCTCCGACCGAGTACAATCAGATCTGCCTTCCAGCTTTGCGCTAAATTACAAATTGATTTTCCCGGATCTCCCACTCGGCATACGGATTCTACAGTAACTCCTTGCTCCTGTGCCTTTTCCTTGTATGCTAGAAGCAGTTCTTCACCTTCTTGAGTTTTCTCTTTAATCTCACTAGGAAAAGTGAGTTTTGAGCCAAAATCCACACAGTTGAAGATCATCAAGCTAGCTGACTCTTTTTTAGCTAATTCTAAAGCTTCCTCAAATACCACCTGTGTTTCCGGTGCTGCATCAAGAGCCACCAAAATTTTTTTAAAACCCACAGACAACCTCCTGTGCGATCGCTGACCTTTATATCTGTCATTCTCCTACAAAAGCGCCTCTAACACGATTGTACGAAAAGGATGATATAGGAATGGAACAGCCGAGCGGCTATTTTTTCTTTAAAACGACCTCAAAATTGAAAGAAGCAATACAACGCTCGTTTACGTAAATTTCTATAGTATGTTTACCAGTCGGATCGCCGGGAGTTACAGTCCAAAAGTTTTCAATCACTCCTTTTTTTGCTTCCTGTATGCGTTTTGTAACTGCTTCTGTACCGTTTGTTGATAGTGAAAAGTCTTCTCCGCTATTTGTACTCCAGGTTTCTGGTGCTTTAGGTAATTTGATAACTTCACGCCATGTAACAACGCCTTGATAGTTTTTCAGATGAATTCGCCACCCGTATTTGTTACCTTCTTTTAGTATCACTTTATTTGTAGGTATAAAAGTTGCTTTATGACTGCTGACATCTCTTAAAACTCCAAATTCAGCTTTATTGACAGTAATAGATTTAACATTTGCTGTCTGCGAGTGTACTAGATCGCTAACTGTAAAAGAAGTGATGCTCCAGGGAATTAATCCGCAAGTTGCTAGTACAAAAACGTAAGACCAATGTTTTCTAAGCATGATTTTTTTGTGAGATCGTGCTAACTATTGATAAATAAAAATTTTCCTTTTTTTTGATAAAACGACAACACTTTATAGATATTTTATACAAATTGCTATGGGTCATCTGTTATTCTCCCTCATTCCCCTCATCCCCCTCATCCCCGGTCAATAATTACTTTCTTTCCTGCATACTTCTAACAATTTTGGTCACCATTTTTCTTGTGCTAAATCTTACACTTGCAGCTAATATCTTATTTTTTATTCCCGTCACAACAACAGTTTTCCCTTCCATTAAAGCAGCATAGCCAATTTTGGCTACAGTTTCTGAATCCATAATTTTCTGACCGTTCACTATCTTTGAATCTTCCATGACCGCTCTTTTCTGAAAACCAGATGCGGTTGGACCGGGACAAAGTGCTGTGACTGTAACACCAGTTCCCTCTAATTCGTTAGCGATCGCTTCAGAAAAAGATAAAACATAAGCTTTTGTTGCAAAATACACCGCCATTAAAGGACCTGGCTGAAATGCTGCTGTTGAAGCAACATTTAGGACTTTGCCATAACCTTGCTTAACCATATCTTTAAGAAAGAGCTTTGTTAAATGGGTGAGAGATACCACATTCACTTGCATCATTTGCAGTTCGCTATCGAGGTCAGTTTCATTAAACAAACCGTAGGTAGCAAATCCAGCGTTATTGACTAAAATATCTACAGTAATATTTTCTTGTTGTAATTCTTGAAAAATTTGGTCTGGAGAAGTGGGTTCCGACAAATCTTTAGTAATGACTTTTACTGCAATGCTGTGTTTTTGCTGTAAGTCTTGTGCAATTTGAGACAGCTTTTCGTCACTGCGTGCTATTAGCACGAGATTGTAACCTTCTTGAGCAAATAACTTCGCAAATTCATAACCTATTCCACTAGAAGCTCCAGTAATGAGTGCGGTTTGCTTCTGGTTATTTTGATTTTTTGTTTTCATAACTTTCCTGTTAAAGGGAACTCTATCTTTTGCCTTACAATTCTAAGCTATTGAGAATAGCAACATGGGCAATACTCAATTTTCAAGACTCATTTCATATTGGCACTTTGGCATCATTGAAAATTCTAGAATTAGTATTGTATAGATCAAGTGCAAGAGTGTCGAAAGACATCGTACCCCGGTAAAATACCGGGGATTTTTATAAAATTTCAGAAACTTTACAGTTTAATACAATAATTGATACAATTATTGTCCCTGAGGGAGAATTTAAAGTATTTCCCCTCCGGTTAGCCCTATGAAGAAATTAATTAGAGGTCTGCGCGAATTTAAAGCCAGCTACTATTGCAGATACCAAGAGCTGTTCAAGCAACTCAGTCACGGTCAAAAGCCCAGGGTATTATTTATTACCTGTTCTGATTCGCGTGTCGATCCAAACCTGATTACCCAAGCAGGGTTAGGTGAATTGTTTGTCATTCGCAATGCTGGTAATATTATTCCCCCATATGGTGCAACCAATGGTGGAGAAGGTGCGACCATTGAATACGCTGTTCAAGCACTAGATATTAAACAGATTATTGTCTGCGGTCATTCCCATTGCGGTGCAATGAAAGGGCTAATGAAGTTAGACAAGTTGCGTGAGGAAATGCCTCTCGTGCATGATTGGTTGAAGTATGCAGAAGCAACCCGACGCTTGGTAAAAGACCATTACAATCATTACGAAGGGGAAGAATTACTAGAAATTATCATCGCCGAAAATGTACTGACTCAAATTGAGAATTTACGGACATACCCAGTTATTCGTTCCAAGCTCTATCAAGGACAATTAAGTATTTATGCTTGGATTTATCAGATAGAGACAGGTGAAGTTTTGGCATACGATGCGGAAAATCACGCTTATGTCCTCCCTCAAGCTCAACTTCCTCCAACAGAGGTAGATGAGTCCATACTTCTTCCCCTTCCAGCTTGTGAGGTGTGCGAGCCTTCCTTTGAAACAGTGGCAAAAGAGGTTCCATCAATCCAGGAAATTGAGATAGGTCACCATCATCGGTTCCCAATGACTTCTCTTTCTCAAGAACAGCTAGAGCGAATTTATCGAGGCTCAAAGTCGTGAAGAAGGCAGATGGCAGATGGCAGATGGCAGAAGGGATGCAATATGGTAGCGGCTTCAACCCACTACGCGGCTTCCGCTCAACGGGGGGAACCCAGAGCAGTTGCTCCTCTTGGGTAAAGACCACAGGTGCTATCTCCTGCACGGACGCTGCGCGAACAACCGGGGGAACCCCGGCAACGCACTGTCTCCCCAAGACCGCACTGCTCTCCGCACGCAGCTGGCTCACCAATTGCTAGCCACGCCTCTCGGAGATTATGGTGGAGGGAGCGTTACCCATTCTCTCGTTCCCAACCTCTAGCTGGGAACGAGGTCACTCAGAGGTTGTCTGGTCTATCCTTCACCAACAACACTGGGGAAGTTGTCAGGCTCTTCTGCTTGACGATTACAACAATTTCAACTGAGTATCTTTATTGTTGCTTAAGGCAAAGTCTTGCTCTTGAGTCAGTGATTCGGGTGTCACTTCTACATCATTTGCTAACAAATTGTGTGCTGCATCTAACATAAGTTCTGCTATATCTTTGAGATCGTTACGGTTGTCCAGGTACGTTTTTAACGCATCTATTGGGTCAATACTGTTACTTGCACTTAACTCTGGAATACGGGGACGAGCCAATTGACTGATCAACTCTGGCTGGATGCTGTAGGTATGAGATGCACTGAGAGCGCGGTGCAGTTCAGAAGTATCAATTAAATCTAGTTGTTCGGAACGCAGTTTGTAAATCAGTCGTACAACAGCATCCTGGATGTTATGTTTTGCGATCGCTTTCACAATGGCTGCTTGCGGATCTTCTATCTTGGAGACATCAATTTCAATAGTCTGAAAAGTTCGTGCGCTTAGAGGGCAAAATTCCCACTCAGTATCACCTCGCTCGATCTCCAACATCACATAACCTTTTTCTTCCTTTTCTTCACTAAAATCTACTCTTTCGATGCTTCCTGGATAAACAACAGGGGGATCGTTAGATTTATTAAGATTTTGATGGCGGTGTACGTGACCCAAGGCGACATAATCAAAGCAAGGTCGTGCTAGTAAAGAGACAGGAAGTGTAAAGCCTTTTCCTACTGCTAAATAGCGTTCTGCTCCCAAAGATGCATTATCCGCCATTAAATGACCCAACAGAATACTTGGTACATTGGGGTCGAGGCGGCGAATTTCTGCTTCTAGTACGACCTCAAGACGTTCGATCAGCAGGTGGTTAATTTCTACTAAAGATAAACCTTCAGTCTCTTGACGAGTCATTAAAGTTGAGCGAGTCAGCCAAGGAAGGGTCAGAATTTGTATTAATCCATTACGAGTTGTGATGCGATGGGTTGTTAAGCGATCGCCTACAACAACTCCCGGTACACCTAAAGTACGATAGATACAAAGACTAGCGCCCCCGAGTCCTTGAGAATGTTGGTCGTGATTTCCTACAAGTAAAACTGTAGGGATCTTCGCATCCGCAAGGCGACGAAACTGAGAAGCAAATGCTTCTTGTACGTATGGAGCGGGAGTTGCGTCAGGAAAAGCATCACCTCCAAAAATGACTAAATCAACGGGTTCTGACAATGCTCTGTTAATGCATTGGGACAGAGAGTTGACAAAATCCTCCAATCGCGTGTTCAATCCGGTTTCGGGATTAATTTTTCCGTGGGAAAAGCCACTTCCCATATGGATATCGGAGAGATGAAGAATTTTTATCATAATGGGTTATTTGTCAAATTAACTTTCATTGTACTGACTTTACTTATGTAAAGTATTAAAAATTCAAAATCAAAAAAATGGTTGGTTATCAACAAATTGTTCATTGCAAACTTCTTATTTAAGAATTATATATAAGTAAGAAGCAGTCATTGCTTTCTGATTTGTCACTTTTAGGCAGGTATAATGAAAACATCTCACCGCCAACCAAGAAAGGCTTTCTTCCCTATCTTCTAACCCAAGACTATTGAAAGTACTCATATAGCAATCCTATTGAATTGATGAAATACATATATGGTGGTTAATACTCGCCAATTAAGGCTTTTAGTTAGCCATGCCGCACCGACAGGGCTTAAAGTTTTTCACGAATGATTTAGGACGGCTATAAACAAGTTTTAGTTTGAATTTTTTTAACTAAAACCATTGAAAAAGTACTTAAACATACATAAATTCTCCGGAACTGCAAATAACATTGGGTATACAAGTAGATAGACGCAAAGTCTCATGCCCATTTTCATCCGTCCTGTTGTACGTTCATGACCGCTACTTAAGAGTTTGCCTTTCATTAACAGATGTATGCATTTGTAGATTAGTTGAGAAATTTCCTTATCTGTAATTTTTTTTGTATCTTTGGCAACAAAGTTTTTAGAAAAAATTATCCCCATCGGGTGAGGTTATACTTGACATATTTCTGCGATTATGCATTCAATAGCTAAAGAAACTAAGGAGTTTGCTATGTACAAACAAATGTGCTGGTTATCACAGTCTGGCGAAAGCGGGGAAAAGGTTCTGCATTTGCAGACTGCACCCAATCAGCCTTGGCGTCCTTACACCGCATTTCCACAATTTTCTGTCCCCGATTATCAAATACCAGGAGGTTCTAAAGGTTGGGCAACTTATCAAAAATTGTTAAAAGCAGGTTGGACATTAGTACCTAGCGCACGCGCTAATGAATTTAGCTCCAAATCTATTGAAGTTAAAAGTTAGAATTTTTTACTTTATTTAATAGCCTTTTGCGGAACCTTCTCCGCGCGGATCGGCTGCGCCTTCTAAAGTTCCATCAGGTGCAACTAAAATTGTGTTGATATTTCCCCAAGGCGCAGTCTGCTGAATCTTATGTCCCCGTCTTTGCAATTCTGTGATGGTAAGAGCATCTAAACCCAAAGGTTCTACTCTCAATCGATCTGGCAACCACTGATGATGTATGCGTGGTGCAGCTACAGCAGAACCTGCATCCATGTTGTATTCCAGTACATTAAGAATAACTTGCAATACTTGAGTAATAATGGTGCTACCACCAGGCGCACCGACTGCCATCCGAAGGCGACCGTTTTCGGTAACGATAGTGGGGGTCATACTGGATAAAGGAATTTTTCTCGGTGCGATCGCGTTGGCTTCATTACCAACAAGTCCAAAAGCATTGGGAACTCCAGGTGCAGCAGCGAAATCATCCATTTCATCATTTAGCAAAATACCCGTTTTAGGCACTACAACTCCAGAACCAAAACCATAGTTAACCGTGAAGGTTAGGCTAACTGTATTGCGTTGTTCATCTACAACCGTCAAATGAGTTGTTTCCGGGGACTCGTAGAATTTTGGATTTAGGATTTTAGATTGTGGCTTTGTGTTGACAATTGTAGGTCTTGAAGATTGATTGACTTGTTGTAACGTTTGAAAGTCTGCAGGTTTTACTTCCGTAGACGGTTTAGCTCGTTGCATATCTATTTCTTGGCGGCGTTTTCTAGCATAAGCATTGCCAATTAGTTCTGCTACAGGAACTTTTACAAAATCTGGATCGCCTAAATGTAAAGAACGATCTGCATAAGCTATTTTCATCGCCTCTACCATTAAATGTAATGCATTTGGGTGATGCCATCCTAAGGATTTCAAATCCGTATCACTAAGAATATTTAAAATCTCTAATAAATGAACGCCTCCTGAAGAAGGTGGTGGCATTGAACACACTCTAGCGTTGCGGAAATTACCACAGATAGGAGTACGCCAAGTTGTTCTATAAGATTTCAAGTCTTCTAAAGTTATAAGACCCCCGTTTTTTGCCATGTCAGCAGCAATGGTGCGGGCAATATTCCCGGTGTAAAAGCTTTGGGGATTTTTCGCAATTTCTTCTAAAGTTTTGCTTAAATCTTGCTGTACTAGCTTTTCACCTGGTTGATAAAATTCTCCATTGCGAGTGAAAATAGCTCGTGCTGCCCGATTGTTGAGAATAATTTGTTTGCGGTCTTCATACACTTTCAAAGAACGCCAAGTCACCCGATCGCTGAGAACAAATCCATCTTTTGCAAGAGCGATCGCGGGTTTTAACACCTCTTGCCAAGGGAGTTTACCATAGCGGCGATGAACTTCATACATTCCTGCCACAGTTCCCGGTGTTGCAACAGCCAGGTACCCGTCAATACTGACATTGGGACGTACTTTGCCTTCTGCATCCAAGTACATAGTTTTAGTGGCTTTGATAGGCGCACGTTCCCGAAAATCTAAAGCTTTAATTTCACCAGTCTTTGACTCGCGTAATAGTAAAAAACCGCCACCCCCAATTCCAGCAGAGAAAGGTTCTACGACAGAAATCACAAAAGTAGTAGCAACTGCTGCATCAACTGCATTTCCACCCTTACGTAACATATTCACTCCCGCTTCACTCGCCAAAGGATGAGCAGAAACGACCATTGCCTTTTTTGTTCGTAGCGGTGGAATAACTGTAGCAAGTCCTGTTTGAGCGTAAAATATAGTACTCAGTGAAAAAGCAACACATGCGACTCGGTTGCCTTGATGAAAAATAGGGTTTGTCATAATGGGAGTTTAAGCTAAAAGTCAGCGATCGCATATAATAGTTCAGTGTCAGCGCACCGGCAGGTAGTCAATCAATTGTTACGTGTCTTATCTCCCTCCCCGCCTCTGCGTTCTCTACGTCCAGAAATGTTTTTCCTTGGTAATCCCAAAATTAACGTGACTACCCAAGAGGAAAAAATTAATACTTTATTATTTCAGTGCAAGCGTACTGAAAGTTTTCATACCTTAGATAGATTTAGATAATATATCTAAATCGGGGTGTTTTAAATTAGTTATAGTCTAAACGAACCTCTCGTTGACCAAAGGTAAGGTGGTACAAGCCTTAAAAACCATATAAGGAAACAACGAGAAATTACCTCATTACTTACAGGGCTTACAAAACCTCATCTGGATTTTGGGGATTTTACGTGTTGCAGCTTTCTCCAACCCCCCTTAAACAAGCAGGCTATTGGGTAAGTCCTAACTTAAATCCCTACTCTCAAGTACGAGGATTCACGGATCGCTGGTCACTGTAAGGTTAATAAATAGCTCAGTCATATGGTTGCGGAACAGTTAACAACTAAAGAAAACGATAATTTAGATTTAAGACAGCTATTGAAAATACTCTCAGCTGTGAAAAAAGGGGACTTTTCTGCTCGTATGCCCATAGATCGGACGGGTATAGCAGGGAAAATAGCTGACGCTCTCAATGAGGTGATCGAACAAAACGAGCGGTTAACAGAAGAACTACAACGCATTAGTAATATTGTTGGTAAAGAAGGTAAAATTACCGAGCGAGCGACTCTTGGGAATGTACGGGGTTCCTGGTCAGCTTGTGTTGATTCTGTCAACACTCTCATCACGGATTTAGTTCAGCCAACGGCAGAAACAGCACGCGTGATCCGGGCTGTAGCGAATGGTGACTTATCCCAAACGATTGCACCAGAAATTGAAGGTAGACCCCTCAAAGGAGAGTTTTTACAAACCGCTCAAATGGTTAATACCATGGTGGGGCAGTTAAACTCTTTTGCTTCTGAGGTAACGCGGGTAGCCCGTGAGGTCGGTACTGAAGGGAAATTGGGGGTACAAGCAGAAGTTCCGGGGGTGGCTGGAACTTGGAAGGACTTAACCGATAGTGTGAATTTAATGGCAGGTAATTTGACTGCCCAAGTCCGTAATATTGCTGAAGTGACGACAGCAGTGGCAAATGGTGACCTGTCTAAGAAAATTACTGTTGATGTCAAAGGAGAAATTTTAGAACTCAAGAACACCATCAATACGATGGTAGACCAACTTAATTCCTTTGCTTCTGAGGTGACGCGAGTCGCACGAGAGGTGGGTATTGAAGGAAAACTCGGTGTTCTTGCAGAAGTCAAAGGTGTTGCGGGGACTTGGAAAGATTTAACAGAGTCGGTCAATATGATGGCGGGGAACTTAACCGCCCAAGTACGTAATATTGCGGAAGTGACAACGGCGGTAGCAAACGGTGACCTGTCTAAGAAAATCACTGTTAACGTGAAAGGGGAAATTTTAGAGTTGAAGAACACGGTCAACATCATGGTGGACCAACTCAACTCTTTTGCGTCGGAGGTAACCAGGGTTGCAAGGGAAGTCGGTGCTGAAGGAAAATTAGGAGGGCAAGCTCAAGTCCCTGGGGTTGCAGGGACATGGAAGGACTTGACCGACAGCGTGAATTTCATGGCAGGAAGTTTAACCGCCCAGGTACGTAATATTGCGGAAGTGACAACGGCGGTGGCAAATGGTGACTTGTCGAAGAAAATTACTGTGGATGTGAAAGGCGAAATTTTAGAACTGAAGAACACCATCAACACGATGGTGGATCAGTTAAATTCCTTTGCATCGGAGGTCACCAGGGTTGCGCGAGAAGTTGGTACGGAAGGGAAACTGGGGGTACAAGCAGAAGTCCAAGGGGTTGCGGGAACTTGGAAGGATTTGACGGATAGCGTCAACATGATGGCTGGAAATTTAACGGGGCAAGTCCGTAATATCGCGGAGGTGGCAACTGCGATCGCAAACGGGGACTTGTCGAAGAAAATTACTGTAGATGTTAAAGGGGAGATTTTTGAACTGAAAAACACCATCAACATTATGGTGGATCAGTTAAGTTCCTTTGCATCGGAGGTCACCAGGGTGGCTCGTGAAGTGGGTTCGGAAGGCAAACTCGGCGTACAAGCAGATGTGAGGGGTGTTGCGGGAACCTGGAAGGACTTGACCGACAGCGTCAACTTCATGGCGGGAAGCTTAACAGCCCAAGTGCGGAACATTGCAGAAGTGACAACAGCAGTGGCAAACGGCGACCTTTCTAAGAAAATCACTGTGGATGTCAGAGGGGAAATTCTAGAGTTGAAGAATACCATCAACACAATGGTGGATCAACTCAACTCCTTTGCAGGTGAAGTCACGAGGGTCGCCCGTGAGGTGGGTGCTGAAGGAAAATTGGGCGTACAAGCTGAGGTAAAGGGCGTTGCGGGAACTTGGAAAGATTTGACCGACAGCGTCAACTTTATGGCAGGTAATTTGACAGCCCAAGTCCGTAACATTGCGGAAGTGACAACGGCAGTGGCAAACGGCGACCTGTCGAAGAAAATCACTGTGGATGTAAAAGGGGAAATTTTGGAGTTGAAGAACACCATTAACATCATGGTGGATCAACTCAGTTCCTTTGCATCGGAGGTAACAAGGGTTGCACGAGAGGTGGGTACCGAAGGTAAACTCGGCGTACAAGCGGAAGTAAAAGGAGTTGCAGGCACTTGGAAAGACCTCACGGGTGCGGTGAACATGATGGCAGGAAACCTCACCGACCAAGTGCGAAATATTGCAGAAGTGGCAACCGCGATCGCAAACGGCGACCTTTCTAAGAAAATTACAGTACAGGTCAAAGGCGAGATATTGGAACTCAAGAACACCATGAACATCATGGTGGATCAGTTAAATTCCTTTGCATCTGAGGTCACCAGGGTGGCGCGAGAAGTCGGTTCTGAAGGGAAGTTGGGCGTACAAGCAGATGTGAGGGGAGTCGCCGGAACCTGGAAGGACTTGACCGACAGCGTCAACTTTATGGCAGGAAGCTTAACAGCCCAAGTCCGGAACATCGCCGCCGTGACGACAGCCGTAGCAAACGGGGACTTATCTAAGAAAATTACCGTTGATGTCAAAGGTGAGATATTAGAACTCAAGAACACCATCAACACAATGGTGGATCAGTTAAACTCCTTTGCATCTGAGGTCACCAGGGTGGCGCGAGAGGTCGGTACGGAAGGGAAACTCGGCGTGCAAGCCCAAGTACCGGGAGTTGCAGGAACCTGGAAGGATTTGACCGATTCAGTAAACTCAATGGCTGGAAGTTTAACTTCCCAAGTGAGAAACATTGCGGAAGTCACAACAGCAGTGGCAAACGGGGACTTATCTAAGAAAATTACCGTTGATGTCAAAGGTGAAATTTTAGAACTCAAGAACACCATCAACACAATGGTGGATCAGTTAAACTCCTTTGCATCTGAGGTCACCAGGGTGGCGCGAGAGGTCGGTACGGAAGGGAAACTCGGCGTGCAAGCTTACGTGAAAGGCGTTGCGGGAACGTGGAAAGACTTAACCGACAATGTGAACTTGATGGCGGGTAACCTGACAGCCCAGGTAAGAAACATTGCGGAAGTCACCAAAGCAGTGGCAAATGGGGACTTATCGAAGAAAATTACCGTTGATGTGAGAGGTGAAATTCTCGATTTGAAGAACACCATCAACACAATGGTTGACCAGTTGAGTTCCTTTGCGTCTGAGGTCACTAGGGTAGCTCGTGAAGTGGGTACGGAAGGGAAACTCGGAGGTCAAGCACAAGTCACGGGTGTTGCGGGAACTTGGAAAGACTTGACCGATAATGTGAACTCAATGGCGGGGAACTTAACAGCACAAGTGCGAGGGATTGCTCGAGTTGTGACAGCCGTTGCGAACGGTGACTTGAAGCGCAAACTGATGTTAGATGCTAAGGGGGAAATTGAAACCCTAGCAGAAACCATCAACGAGATGATTGACACCCTAGCCACCTTTGCCAATCAGGTGACGACCGTAGCCCGTGAGGTGGGGATTGAAGGAAAATTGGGAGGTCAAGCGAAAGTCCCCGGTGCGGCTGGTACGTGGAAAGATTTGACAGATAACGTCAATGAACTGGCTGCAACTCTAACAACTCAGTTAAGAGCGATCGCAGAAGTCGCAACCGCAGTTACAAAAGGTGACTTAACACGTTCGATTTCTGTAGAAGCATTGGGTGAAGTCGCCATCTTGAAGGACAACATCAACCAGATGATTGCTAACCTGCGAGAAACAACCCAGAAGAACACCGAACAAGACTGGTTGAAGACAAACCTTGCCAAGTTCACCCGCATGCTACAGGGTCAGCGCGACTTAGAGACGGTTTCCAAGTTAATTCTCTCAGAGCTGGCACCACTGGTGGGAGCATCTCACGGCGTCTTCTATATTATGGAAAGTTTGGAAGACAATCCATTCTTAAAGCTATTAAGCAGTTATGCTTACAGAGAACGCAAGCACCTTGCCAACCGCTTCCTCCTGGGTGAAGGCTTGGTAGGACAGTGCGCTTTGGAAAAAGAACGCATTCTGCTGACAGAAATACCCTTCGACTATATTAAGATTGGTTCCGGGTTGGGAGAAGCAGCGCCGCTCAATGTTGTGGTTTTACCGGTTCTCTTTGAAGGACAAGTCACAGCCGTGATCGAACTCGCATCATTCCGACGCTTTAGTGAAATTCACCTGACTTTCTTTGACCAACTGACCGAAAGTATTGCAATTGTATTAAATACCATTGCAGCTAGTATGCGGACAGAAGAATTACTCAAGCAATCGCAGTCCCTAGCACAGGAGCTACAAGCACAGCAAAACGAACTCAGGGAAACAAACAAGCGATTGGAACAACAAGCCCTCACTCTAAAAGCTTCCGAAGAATTGCTGAAGAAACAGCAAGAAGAGTTACAACAAACCAATGCCGAACTCGAAGAAAAAGCAGAGCTGCTAGCGTTGCAGAACAAAGAAGTTGAACGGAAAAATCAAGAAATTGAATACGCACGGCGTTCTTTGGAAGAAAAAGCAGAACAACTCGCCCTTTCCTCAAAATATAAGTCCGAGTTTTTGGCAAATATGTCCCATGAATTGCGGACGCCACTCAATAGCTTGTTAATTTTGGCGAAGCTTTTATCAGATAATGTTGGGGGCAATTTAACTGATAAACAAGTCGAATACAGCCGGACAATTTTCTCCTCTGGAAATGACTTGTTAGCGTTAATCAATGACATTCTCGATTTGGCAAAAATTGAATCCGGGACTATGTCAATTGATATAGACCAAATGTTGTTTACAGAATTGCACCAACATATTGAGCGTACCTTCAGACAAATTGCTGCTGATAAAAATCTCAGTTTTTACATCGAACTGGCTGCTGACCTTCCCAGAAGCATTCATACAGACGCCAAGCGCTTGCAGCAAGTGTTAAAAAACCTACTAGCCAATGCGTTCAAGTTTACCGAACGTGGAGAAATACGCTTGCGGATGTTTGTCGCAACTCAAGGATGGACTCACGATCACGAAACTTTAAATCGCGCCCAGACTGTTATAGGCTTTGCTGTTAGCGATACGGGTATTGGCATTGCTAATGAGAAGCAAAAGATTATTTTTGAGGCATTTCAACAAGCTGATGGAACTACCAGCCGTAAATACGGTGGTACGGGATTGGGCTTGTCAATTAGCCGAGAAATTACCCGTTTGTTGGGTGGGGAAATTAAACTGGTGAGCCGCTTGGGTGAGGGAAGTACCTTTACCCTGTACTTACCCCAAGCGAGAGGATACGAGGATACGTTAATACGGCGACATGGAGAAACGATTTCTTTACCGTCTCTCCCTGGAACGAGCGGTCGCTCTCATTCCTCAGCCCAGAGCGATTCATCCCAAAATTCCCCAACCCCATCTCCGACAGTCCAACCCTCATCTCCTACAACCGCACAGCCACTATCTGCCAATTCTTCTGCCCCTTGGGAACTTCCACACATCCCCACTCCTACGTCTACTTTGTCCTCCAGTCTCAACTCTCATTCATTTCCACCCGCCAATTCTCCAATTGCCAATGCCCTAATTGACGACCGGGGCAATATTGAAGAGGGCGATCGCTTACTGCTGATTATTGAAGATGACTTGAATTTTGGGCGGATTCTGTTAGACTTGGCACGGCAACAAGGATTTAAGTGTATCGTGGCTTCCAACGGTAGTACGGGATTGTCTTTAGCACAGCAATTTCAGCCTGCTGCTATCATTTTGGATATCCGCTTACCGGGAATGGATGGTTGGACGGTACTCGATCGCTTAAAGCATGACCTCAAAACCCGTCATATTCCCGTACATATAATGACGGTCGAGGAAGGACGGCAACGCGGTTTGCAATTAGGTGCAATTGCTTACTTACAAAAGCCCGTCAGCAGCGAAGCGTTGCATCGTGCATTAAACAAGATAAAAGGTTTCGTCGAACGTCGAGTTAAGAGTTTGTTGGTAGTAGAAGATGATGATACTCAACGCCATAGTATTGTAGAATTGATTGGTAACAGTGATGTTGCTACAACTGCTGTTAAAACAGGCACTCAAGCCTTAGAGGCTGTACGCAACAAAAATTTTGATTGCCTTGTTCTCGATTTGGGCTTACCCGATATGACTGGGTTTGAACTCATCGAAAAAATCAAGCAACACCCCAATGGAGAAGCGCTCCCAATTATTGTTTATACAGCAAGAGAATTAACTCGGGCGGAGGAAACTCAGCTTCGGCGTTTGGCAGAGACAATTATTGTCAAAGATGTACGTTCTCCAGAACGTCTTTTGGATGAAACTGCTTTGTTCTTGCATAGAGTTCAAGCTGAATTGCCAGCACCAACGCAACAAATACTGGAAAAATTGCAAAGTTCCGATCCCGTACTTGTTACTAAAAAAGTTCTGATTATAGATGACGATGTACGCAACATTTTTGCTCTTACCAGTATGTTAGAACGCTATCAAATGCAGGTTCTTTATGCTGAAAATGGTAAAGATGGCATCGATCTTTTACAGAGGACACCAGATATTGATGTCGTGTTAATGGATGTCATGATGCCTGGAATGGATGGTTACGAAACAACTCGCTTGATTCGCCAAGACAGTAAATTTAAATCTTTACCCATTGTGGCACTCACTGCTAAAGCAATGCAGGGTGACAGAGAAAAATGCATTGAAGCTGGCGCATCAGATTACATCACCAAACCAGTCGATACCGAGCAATTGCTCTCACTCCTGCGCGTATGGTTGTATCGGTAACAGTGACTCGTTCTTCTCCTTCCCATGCTCTGCATGGGAATGCCTTATTAAGAAGCTCCGCCTCTGTACTATAGTCAAGATAGTCGTGTTGGAAGGGTTGGGTTGGCATTGCCAACCCAACCCTTCTACTACAGTCAAGGCTGCAACCCCGCAGACTGCACGCACCGAACCCCTAGCCACTCATTCGGCGAATGCTGCAAATTACTCAAGTCGTATTCAGGCGTAGATTAATCAGCACCATTGCCCTGCCAATTATCCTACCGTTGTTATTGTCAGGAATCTCAATATGGCAAATAACGCGTTTGCTTTCCGCTATGGACTGGGTTGACCATACCGACCAAGTGATTGCTCAAGCAAATCGCACTCAAAAACTCCTACTAGATTTAGAAACAGGAGTACGGGGTTTTCAAACTACAGGGGAACGCGAATTTTTAGAACCGTACCAGCAAGCTCGTTCTTATATCAACACTGCTTTTGATGAGTTAACGTATTTGGTTTCCGACAATTCTTTGCAACTTCAACGCTTAAGTCAACTGCGATCGCAGTATACAGCATGGTTCAGTTCTATTTCTCAAGCGATCGCTCGTAAAGAACGGGGTAATGTTGAACCTCTATCAGAACTTAGGGGTCGAAAGCTGAAAATGGACAAGATGCGGCTCTATTTTAATGAATTTATCGCAACCGAAGAGCAATTGCGCGATCGACGTGCCGAAGCAGTACAAACGACCACTCAGCGCGTCATCCTGAGCAGTGTTGTCTTATCAGTTAGTCTTGGTAGCTTCCTGGCTTACTACACTTGGAGGTACATTTTGAGTGTTTCTCAAAATTATGAGAGCGCTCTTTCAACAGCACGGGAACAAACAGAAAGTGCTCAACGCTCTGCTCAACGACTCGCTGCTTTACACACTATCGATCGAGCAATTTTAGAAGCTGAGTCAATAGAATCACTTATACGAAATGCCTTGATTCAAATGCATAAGTTAATTCCTTACGAACAGGCATTTGTTGCTCTTTTTAATTTTGAGAAAGGCACAAGCGATATTCTTGCTGGCATCATCTTACGTCAAGACTTAGAACCTTTCAATTGCGCTCCATTGCCCCTCGCTGACTTTGGTTACGAACCGAGCTTTTACCAGAATCCTAACTCTATTAAAAATTTAGTTGCCCATCAATCTTGTGATTCTATTTTAGCACACTTGCCTCTTGGGGGAATTCACAGTTGTCTTCGCATTCCCCTATTTGTTAAAGAAACATTGCTGGGGGAACTTAACCTTGCAGCAACTCAAACCAACGCTTTTGATGACGAAGCCCGAGAAATTGGGGGTGAAGTAGCAGCCCAGTTAGCTATTGCCATCCAACAATCCCTGTTACGCGACCAACTTCAACGCTATGCCTTAAAGTTAGAAGAGCGAGTGACCGAACGTACCACAGAGCTACAAGAAACCAACCAAGAACTCGAATCATTCACCTACTCAGTTTCTCACGATTTGCGATCGCCACTGCGTACAATGCAAGGTTTTGCTCAGGCATTACAAGAAGATTATGGCGACCAAATAGATTCAATGGGACAAGAATATATCCAGTTTATTACTGATGGTGCCATACATATGGACACCTTAATTTCCGATCTCCTGGCATACAGCCGCCTCAGTCGCGCCCAGATCCAACTTCAGCCTGTCGAGTTAAATAATGTTATTGAAGAAGCACAAAAACAGATCGCTACGCAAATGGCAGAAAAGAAAGCTGAAATTACAATTAATACTTCTCTCCCGTCAGTTATAGCTCATCGTTCTACACTCATTCAAGTCGTGACAAATTTACTCAGTAATGCTATCAAATTTGTAAAGCCAGGAGTACAGCCAAAAATTCAGATTTCGGCTCAAGAAAAACAAAATTTTGTAGAACTATCATTTGCAGACAACGGTATTGGTATTGCACCTGAGTATCAGGAGCGCGTTTTTCGGGTGTTTGAAAGGCTACACAGTACTGAAGAGTATCCGGGTACGGGTATTGGTTTGGCAATTGTCCGTAAAGGAATAGAGCGCATGGGCGGTCAAGTTGTTCTAGAATCAAAAGTTGGAGCAGGCAGCCGTTTCATTATAACTCTGCCTAAATCAGTAACCAGCGATCGGCGAGCGGTGTAAAAAAATGAAAACTTACGATTGGATTGTTGTTGGTGCTGGTATTGCGGGTGCTGCACTTGCTTATGAACTTGTTAAAAAGGGCTACGCAGTGCTGTTGTTGGAACAACAGGCAATTCCACAAAATGCAACAAGGTATAGTTATGGTGGAATCGCTTTTTGGGCTGGTACAACTCCTCTAACCAAACAATTATGTGCTGAAGGTATTGCACTCCATCAAAATCTATCACAAGAATTAGACTTTGATACTGAATTTCGAGAATTAGATTTACTTTTAACAATTCCTGCTGACACCAATCCACAAGAGGTTGCAGTATCTTACACTCGGTTTGACATTCCTCCAACGTTACTCAGCGTTAAAGAAGCTTGTGAATTAGAACCTTTATTGAACCCAAATGCGATCGCAGGTGCTTTAACTGTCAAACACGGTCACATTCACCCAGAAAAAACAGCCCAAGCTTACACAACAGCTTTTTTGCGTGCTGGGGGTGAAATGAAGATCGAACAAGTTATAAACCTCTACCCCCATTCGCTAACTCCCCCACCCTCTGATTTCTTAAGATTTACGGAAGTACAGACCACTACAGAAACGTACTATAGTGCTAACACTGTTGTTTGTGCGGGTGGTCTCAGCCGACAATTATTTCAGGCATCTAACGTTTCCATTAAGCTGTATTTCACTCATGCGGAAATGCTTGAAACTCCACCTATTGATAGTATCCAACTGCGGACTTTAGTTATGCCCGCAAATTTCAACCGATTTCAGTTGGAGACTGAATCTTCTAAAAATGATAGTGTGTGGACACAACCCGATTCTGAAGTTGTACCGCCTATTCTCGATACAGGGGCTATTCAATTTAAAGATGGGAGCTTCCGATTTGGTCAGATCAGTCGCGCATTAACAAACCCCTTCGCTCAGATTGATTCGACAGAAAGCGAAGCAACGATACGACAGGGGTTGAAAGAAATATTGCCAATTTTGGGGGACTTACCAGGAACTTGGCATCGCTGTTTGGTGTCATTCAGTCATGATGCACTTCCTGTAGTCGGTCGTATTTCAGGGCACGAAGGGATTTACGCTTTTTCTGGCTTCAGCAATCCCCTCGCGATCGTACCGACTTTAGCTCGGCGTTTTGCTAATTGGGTATCTGGAGAAAAAGACGAAATCATTCTTAAATTGTGTCCCCAACGCTTGTAAAATTATTGCAAATGACAGCTATAATAAAAACTAATACATCACTTGCATAATAGTATCAAGCTTTACAGATAGTATATTCTAGCATTCATGGCTGTGAATGTAAACCCTATTTACACCATTAGCTGGCACAATTTCTTGTTCTTCCAAAACGGCTTTAACGGCATCAGATGCAGCGAGAGCTTTAACTCCTGCTGCAGATATTTCGATAGGAATGGAACCCAATGCATCGGGTCTTTCTGCTAATTCCTTACCGCCAAAATCTTGGATAATTTTCTTAATGTAACTTAGCGCTTGAGCCGCTGAGTTACGAATTCCTTCTATTGTGGCTCGCCGTTCGGCTCTAGTTAAGCGCGAGTTAACTGGGTTGTCACAACGATCGTCCAGTTTTAAAAAAACTATCACGCTTACCTTTTGCTGGGGGGCTAGGTGACCCAGCCGACAGGCAAACTCAGAACTGATTTTATTTTTCTTTAAAGTTGTGTTGTTTGAGTACATGATGCACTTTCCTGGAGACCATCAACTAAGAGCGTTTAATGCTTCCACGGGCTGCACAACTCCCCATCCCCAACGATTGTCGGGACGGCGATCGTTTCCGCCTGGGTGTTGTGCTGTCTCCTTCAGTGCAGTCATAATATCCGTGACAGGTGCCGTTGGCTTAGCTGCCATTAACAACGCTGCCGCACCCGCAATATGTGGGGTTGCCATAGAAGTGCCATCCATATAGTTATACTCGTAGGTTCCGTTTGGTGTTTTCGTCGGTGGTATGCAAGAGTAGACTTGAGCACCTGGTGCAACAACGTCTGGCTTTGTTACCAAACCATTTGATTCATCTCCAGGAAACACAAGGCTTGCTCCGCTACTAAAGAAAGCGACATCAACCCTGTCGTTTGGCAGTTTTTCTATTGCACCCACACTGAAGGCATTGTATGCATTACCAGGTGAGCTAGTATTACCGTGGTTTTCGTTGCCGATCGCTACTACTGGTAAAATACCATACTGATTCACAAGGATGTCAAGTACCTCAGCGAAGAGAGGTTCGTAATAGCTAAGACCTAAAGACATATTTATAATATCAGCCCCTCTTTCGATAGCCCAAGAAATACCTTCCAATAAAGTTCTCAAAGTGGTATCCCCAATTAGCACACCAGCCACCAATAAATTCGCTTGTGGTGCAACGCCAATAGATAAACCTCTAGCAGTTTGTCCGCCTGCGATCGTTCCACAAACATGAGTTCCATGCTGTCCGCAATCAAAAGCTGGGGATGCATTAATTCGCCTCCCAAGGGGATCGATGACAACAAATTCTTTGACTCGTTTCTGGAGTGCTGGGTGAGCTGCATAAACGCCCGTATCTAAAACAGCGACGTTAATGTTTTCACCAGTCGTCTTTTCCCATAACCTGGGAATATCCAATTGTCTGAGACCCCAGGTGAAGTTTTCTTTACTCTCCTCAGCGAATAACTCAGAATATTCAATTTTTCGGGGCTGAATCAGGTGAATTTTTTGATTTGGCAAAATAGCAACAACATTAGGTTGTTCTACCAAAGCCTCCAACGTTTTGGGAGTCACTTCAACCGTTGCGACTGGCAATGCACCAGAACCAATGGTAGAAAACGCTAGAGGTTCGTCGTGATACCCTTTATCAAAAGTAGCTTCTTGGTAATCATCAAAGATTTCCGCCGCTACTTGAATGGTTGCTTGCTGTTGAACCTGAACCAACCGCTTTTTTAGTTCGCGCAAACGCCCTCTTGGTGGTAAGCCTTCACTGGGTGGCGCTTCGTAGATTACAATTGCATCCCGTTTGTCATCTTCTCCCATTTCAGCAAGAAAAGGTTCAAAAGCTGGTGAAATTTTGTTTTCTGGATTCATTGCGATCTACCTCTTACTCAATTAAGTGTTGTTAGCTTAGTGGTTGTCTATAGTAAAACTGCGGATTTTTTACTCGTCTTCAGTATTAATTGACGGCAAATCAATTAACCTTATTTGAAATCCTGCTAAAGTAATGATATTTATGTTTTTGTTTGGTAGAGCAATTGCCAAGCAACGGATAGGTACCTCGATCGAGGGACGAATTTATCGTTATAAAAGTCCCCACACGCTTTTAAAAATAGCAAAATTTTAACTTACTATAAACTTTTTACGTACTGTTTGACGTTCTTCTAAAAAGTATGGTAAGTAATTTTGCCCAAGAACCTGAAATAGGAAAATAATTTATTATATAATTCTACCTTATATCATTTTTAATTAATAGACCAATAGAATTATGTATTGTTCAAATCCTCAAGATACTACTGTTGGGGAAAATATACTTTACATATACTTCATATATTATTCGTTAAAAATACACATTAATCTTAAGTCTTTGTAAAGATGGGAACTTTTTAAATTATAGATTTTATATTCTAGATTTTGGATTGGGAATAAGTTTTTCTTCCCAGTTCTCCCAAGTTCTGCAGTTCCTAATCCCCAATTCCCATTTTTACAATTTCTGCAATTTCCCGTAAAAGATTGTTCTGTTCTTGTTGAATTTCCTCTAAGCGAATAGAAATATCTGTCAATCTTTGCTGCTTATCCTTAGGAATGAGTTGAGTCTGATGCGGTAGTAAAGATTGTATATTCGCATCACTCATTTGAGTACTTGTAACTTGTTTTGCACCGGAATCAACAATTTTACCAAATGATTGAAGACCCATTTTGACAAGAAATTGAAGCCCTCTTAATGGAAGTTGTAAAAGTGACAGACTTGCTGCTTCAATAAATCGGCTTATGGCTTTTACAGAACTACTGAGGATAGAAAAAGTGAAAAGCAGGATAACTACACTAATAATTGGGTGATGAGCCCCAGCATCGAGAAGTTTTACCAGCCTGAAAAGTATGGGGTGTTGCTCAAACCAATGATTTAGGGATGAAGAGAGAGCAGTTTGAACTGTTTGCGAGGTTGTATTCTTTATTTGCTCTGCAGACTGTAGAGTCTGTTCTAAATTGAAAGTTGGTAATGGGGGAAAGGACATGGAAGACATGGGGGATGAGGGAGACAAGGGGGATGCTCGATGGCGATCGCCTCTACAAGCATGGTGAAAAACCCGCTTGATGGAAACCGTCAGGTCAAAGGGTAAAGCGCGGATTGTACAAAAGTCGTGATAGTCACATCATTAATGCAGATTGCAATGGTAGTGCTAACATCATGAGAAAAGTAGCCTCACAGCTAGGACTGAACCTAGCCAAGGTGGGTAGGGGAGCCTTGACACTCCCAAGACGAGTTGATTTGTTTAACGGATTAAGTAAATCATATCGTAAACGTTGTGTAGCACGGCTTCAGCCTGGGTAACTACATCAGTTTAGAATTCCCTGTGTTTCAACTAGGGGAGATGTCAACCTATGCCAAGAATCCCTAACATGAAATGTTACAGACAGATAATGAATTCGCATGAATTTTCGGACTGATGTATGATGAGTGTGTAAGGTTTTTATAAAAGCAATACTCCGGGGGTCAGTTAAGTTACTGCAAAGCTATGGCTCAAGTACTAATGAGTACACTGCACAGCAGTCACTGTACTGTGATTTAAGTCACAACTAACTCATACTTATGACGTCGATCGTAATGGCTCTTAGGTAGGAGGAATTGGGTTTGCTTAAATTGTTACAAATAAAACGAGTTCGAGCCAAATCTGGCATTGAGCCACCTATAAGATAAGTGCCTTCTCTCCACCCATTATGAAGCAGGCATAAACGCAGAGTGCATCTACCTTTACCTTTTGGTAAAGCCTAATTCTCATGGGAGGTTAAATTTAAGAAAATGTTTTGTAAAAAAACTAACCAATATCGCCGCTCTGTGCTGACACCGAACCTAAAGCACAAATTTGTAGAAACTTTATTTGACAGATTGCTAAATCCCTGTTAGTAAAGCACTTTACTTTAAACTCGATTATAGATACTAAGATGCTGGCCTGCTTTTTGTCAAGTCAAAAACAGGATCGAACTTAGATTTAATTAGATAGTAGGGGAAAGTAAATTCCCTGACAACAGGCGTCTACCAACTCGCCCCAGTCTGTTTGCACAATAAAAATGTAAGTCTTATGAATACGCTCGCTCATTTATTAAGTCTATGTGCTCTTTCCGTGTCTGCGTTAACTGCTATGTCTGCTGTCAGTATTGCACAGACTGCACCAACACCTAGCACCGAGACACAGCCAACTAATACAAATACTACACCAACACCTAACACCCAAACAAAACCAACCAATACAAATACTACACCAATACCTAGCACCGAGACACAGCCAACTAATACAAATACTACACCAACACCTAACACCCAAATAAAACCAACCAATACAAATACTACAAACGCACAACAGATTTGCTCGTATAACACTGTTGAAGGTTTGTTACCTCCACCATCCAATCAGCAGCAAAATTCTTCGCTGTCCTATCTAGCAGAGCAAGGTTTTGTGCAAAATGCTGAGGGTGCTTGGGTGTGTTATGCCAATGACGAACAAAAACCAGGGCGCTACTACACACTTTTTAAAGTACAACAAATCAACGGAGCGCTGATCGCTACGTCTTTTCTAGACCAAGGGACTCCGATCCAAGAACAAGGAGATCGTACCGTTGAATTGTTTATGAAGCTCATTCAAAATCATACAAAAGCCAATACACAAAACCAGCAAAGTATACAAAGATACTTGTCATCCTTCGTCTCCTTAGTTGAGCAAGGTAAAGTACAACCTTCACGGCGAGGTTATCTCTTTGACCAACCCAGTCGCGGACTTGTTTTATACCATCCTGTAACGGGAGGAGATCTCCAAGGTACGGGAATCACCATAAATATTAACTCTCCCCAGAACTTAGTTGCTTCTCCTGCGTCATAACACTTACGCACTGAGTTTTTTTATTAAAACCGTATCAAGACCACAGACCATACCAAGCGAGAATGGAGGTTAGGCTTGTTTAAATCCCGTATCGTAAAAACCGCAATTGCATTCACATCCTATCTAGCAGCGACCGTCACTGCTCCACACCAAGCATTAGCGCAGCTGAATGTAGGGCGTTATGGAATCCAACCAGGGCTAGAGCCAAATTATCTTCAATACCAATTGTCCGGGCGGGATTTGACCCAACTGCGCGGTATCCCCGCTTGTCATGTAGGCTTTGGTGCGGGCTGTGATAAGTCTGCAGCAATACTCCAACAAATAGTAGAATCCAACAACGGGCCAACATACCAAGAGTTAATTATCCGCGCTGCTGGGGGGCAAGCAAACTTCCAAAATTTTGCCTCCTATTACGGCAACAATCCCAATCTCTCATTAGTACCTTTGTCCTCATTCTGGGCTAATGATGACCCACATATTCTAGATGGATATAGATATACCCTTGGACAGCCAGTTAATAGAACACCCGTACAAGGTTTGGGGGAAGTAACGAAAAACTTCTACTGGTCGCCAGAGAGAAGTGGAACCTCCGAAAGCTTGCGCGACGGATTGCTGGATTTGAAATACTCCTACGGACGTTTGCTTTTAGAAGAAGTCGCGAAAATTCCTAATGCCCAGCAACAAATCCAGGCTTTAAATCTCCCATCAGATGTTAAACAATTTTATACACGTCAACTTACTCAAGGGGTAAGTTCATTAAGGAGTGGAAATCAGGCACAACTTCAAAACAACCTTCTTGAAGTACTGTCAATGCCATTCAATCACAGTAACGCAGAGTACAATCGTCCTCCGCTTGGTATTCCTGAAGAGTATGCTTCACTTACTGGGATCGCTCTACCAGGGGAGTCTTTTATTGCTGTCGGACCAACAGATTTACCAGTTGGAGAAGTTGCTGAGCTAGGTTCTCCTTTTTTGGTTGAAGGAAACGTTGTATCGCAAGTCCCCAGTGGTCAACGTGCTAGTGGGTTCCCCTTCTGGGTACTTGGTGCCATACCCCTAGCCCTGTTACCTTTTGCCTTTGGTGGCGGTGGTGGAGATGATGACTCAAATACAGAAAATGTACCACCTTCAGTGACACCTCCAGTTGGAGAACAGCCTCCTAGCGAACAACCGCCTGTGACACCTCCAGTTGGAGAACAGCCTCCCGGAGAACAACCGCCTGTGACACCTCCAGTTGGAGAACAACCTCCCGGAGAACAACCACCTGTGACGCCTCCAGTTGGAGAACAGCCTCCCGGAGAACAACCGCCTGTGACACCTCCAGTTGGAGAACAACCTCCCGGAGAACAACCACCTGTGACGCCTCCCGGAGAACAACCACCCGGAGAACAACCACCTGTGACGCCTCCAGTTGGAGAACAGCCTCCCGGAGAACAACCACCTGTGACGCCTCCAGTCAAGATACCCGAGTCCTCAACATTGACACCCCTGTTGGTACTCACACTGGTAATGTCTTTATTTGGTTATAAAAAGTGGTATGTACGCAGAGGATAAACTACCTTAAATAATTTCGTTTCAGCGAACTAACAGCTTTCAATTCCAGGATGGACACTGCTTGGCAAAAACACCAAATTCCTCTTTCGATCGGCTCCGGTGGTGTACACATCTTTAGAGAGCTCCCTAAAACACCCGATAAATTAGGGGACTTGAAAATTTTCCCCCCCTTTTTAAGCTAAGGTGGTGTACACATCTTTAGAGAGCTCCTTAAAACTCCCAATAAATTGGGAGACTTGAAAAATTTTCCCCCTTTTTAAGGGGGGAACTTCATTCCAATTCTCCCTTTTCACGATGTTTCATCTCTTTTCTAGAGATCTGTACACCACCGTAGCTGGGGTTGGGGGAGATGGGGGAATCTGTAAAACTTTAATCCATCACTAAAAACTTTTCAGATATCCCCAAGATTGCGATATCTATCCTAAAGACAAGATGCTTGCATTTCAATAAATGTTGAATCCTTTTTTATTTTAAATATTGATTGTTACAGTATTCTTGAGTAGGTGTTACAGAAACCACTTCTACTTCTACTGACTTTCCCGAATCTGGGTTAATAAGAAATTCACTAGCTCCCACATGGGGTTTTTGAGGATTTCCCCAATCATAGGTGTAACCCAAACCCGTCCAAGGGTAATGTTCGCCATTACCTTCATAGGAACTTTTGTAGATCTTTTGCAAAACAGAATTACTATCAGGTACGGGGACAGGTAATACCTTACAGGTGGAGTCACCGATTTCTGGATCGATACAGGGTCTGCTTAAATCTTCAGCCTTGACCCACATTTCTACAAAATGTGTTTTATTAGCGTATTTATTTAAAACCAAGCCTAAATATTGCTGCAATCTTAGCGAAAGCATGATGTTTCCTGGAATATTTATACCTAAACCTTTACAGGTATGGCAAAATTCTTTGACTTGATTGGCTGCTGTTAACCAAGTCTGATTGTCAATTTGTTTTAAACCGGGCTTCCAATCTGCGTTAGGGTTTTGTAGATATTTCCAACTCACCATTAGAAATTCTGTTGTGCCATTATTTATTCTTGTCTTGATTTTAGAATTACTGGTTGTCAATCCCCAAAGATTATCTACCACTTTTTCTTGGCTTGGTCTTTTTGCATCTTCAATAGAGTCATCTAATTTCTTTTTAAGGAACTTATAGCTTTCTGGCTTATTTTTTTTTAAATACTCGCTGACATCAAGGTTACTGTTTGATTGCGCTAATAATCCCCTAACTAAGATGGATTTGTCTCCTTGAGAAGTATCTTTAGCTAATAAATTAGAAGCACTCAATACCAAACAAGCTCCTATTAAGGCTACTAAAAATTGACTGTTTCGTGGTCTCATTGCTATATTAATAATTGTGTCAAAAACTTGCAGACTCAGTTGCGTCGCGATCGCATCTTAGCTGAGAGCGTGTATGAGACTTCTAAAATATTTATAAAAATTTTAAGTCCTGTAGTATTGTCAAGTCAGCCTTGACCTATCAGCCTAAGATTTTCCGATGTGGTCATCCTATTTGAGATCCAAACAAGGGGGAGCGGGGAGACAAGGAAGAGGTGTTTGTAACTCTTACACGGAGTGCTATATCAAGTTCGTAGTAGCAATGCATGGGAAGATAGTTTCTACGTTTCCCCAAATTCACTAGTTATTTCTTGCAAAATTGCATCAATATCTGTTTTTTTCAACAAGACTCCATCTACTTCTTCAAAGATTCTAATAGCTTCTTGAAATGAATCTTCAGAATCATATTGATCCTCAAAATATTCTCCATTTTTATAACCGTAAATAATTAAATTAGAATCTATTTTTTTTATAAAGTTTTGAGGATAAATAATATCTTTTACACTTTCAAAGTAACCCTTAAGATATTCATAAAAATAATTTAAAAAGCAATTGATTTCTTGACGGGAAAATTCAAATTCAAAAGGCTCTCGCAATCTTTGAGTCTCGTAACCATATATACTATTTTCTATAATTCTATAAAGACTAAAATAAACAGATCCTCTACGGTCATAAATACTCATTAAGTAATACAAACGCCCTATCTGTTTCTTGACTACCAGTAATATAGGAAAACAAAAAGATCCTTTCCAATCATCAAATAAATTACTACTCTCTCCAAAAATCCATTCTAAAATGATAAATGTTTCTGCTAAATTTAGCCTGTCTTCCCTAGTGCGATCGCTAAGATAAAGCTCGAGATAAAAGCGAAAATCATCGGCTATTGGGAGACTATTTTCTCTTAATTTTTCATACTCTGACTTATCTAACCTCCAAAGCTGATACTTAATACCAGCATGCTGTAGATCGAGCTTGCATCTCTTTTTAACTTGCTTAATGACTTGCCTCATAAGTTATCCTGATATTGGGAGCGACCTTTCGGTCATAATTGAAGAAAGCAGAAGTACGAAGGCAGAGGGCAGAAGGTTCCATTTAGAAGGGGATTCAGACCCCTCCTAAATGGTAGCGACTGAACGGAGTTCAGTCTGGGTCTTAAACCCTTGTTCCCTTTGGTCACTCGCAGAGAGCGGAGCCAGTATTCTCGAATGCCTCCTGCAAAGCTGCCCTCTGCCTTTCTTGATAAAATTTGCGACTGCACAAGTAAAACCTATTTAGGTGGATTTGAAAATTTCCAACCGTTATTTTTCCCTTCTTTTATAGTATATTGGTACTAGAAAAGAAAACAATACACCAGACATTTTTTATAGGTAGACAGCAGAATATATATCCCACCCATTGGTTCACCGAGACGAGACGAGCGTTTGTGTGGTAGCAAATTTTATTCGCCCAAAATTTATGCTCCGACAAAAGAAACAGCTTACTCTTGAAGAACAAGCCTTAATGCCAGTTATCCGAAATGAATGGATAAGAATCGCTTTGGATACTTCACCTACAAATAAACAACAAGCGGAAACTGCGATCGCATTAGCTTATGAATCTGTAGAACTAGAACCGCCCCAATAAATTCTATGGTTTGATAACCCAGTGGTAGCAGTTTCTTGGATAGCTTTAAATAAAAATTTCGTAGGGCGTTTCGTTGACTATCTCGCCCTGAAGTTTCAGCAAGCTTTAAACCTTGCCATTGAGCAACTGATTGCTCCCGTTCTTTTAGAAGAGTTAAGACTTGGATATTTTCACAAGCTCGACGAACAATTAACAGGCATCGTTGATATCTTATATACGACGCAAGAAATTGTTGGGGAAGCCCTGTTGGATCGTTTTGGTGACGATTGCGATACGCTTTGGACACGCTATATTGAAGATGCAACTGAGTGTTATGCTCGGGGGGTTGACTTTGCTAGCTGTGCTTACTACTCTTACCTAGATGCTATTGGCATTAACTACCCCATGCTCGCTTGGTGGTTAACTGCCAAACATTGTGGCTTTTGGTGGGCTTTTAAAGATGTTGCTGTTATCACTCCCAAACCTTCAGCTATTTATCTAAATACAGAAGGCAGATTATGTGCTAAAGGAATGCCTGCTGTTGTTTATTGCGGATTTAGAATATACAGCGATGGGGGGATAAACCATTGGGAAATCGATCCCGAAGGCTTTGACCTGCAAAGCTAACCTTACCAATGCAAAAGCAGCCCAACCAACACAAAGCTTTGACGTTTGGGCTGAAATTGCTGCCTTGGGTTGAAGTTAATAGTTAGTAGTTAGCTGTTCCACTAACGACTAACAACTAACAACTAACAATCTAGGAAGCTGATTCTCTGGTTGCTGCGCTAGAACCTAATTTCTTTGGCAACCCGGAGGATTCACCACGATTGGAAGACTCGCGACGTCCGCCACCTGTCCGCAGTTTGGGCTTGGGAGTCCGTTTGTCTCCTTCTTGGTTACCACCTTCTCCCCAGGACGAGCGATGTCGGTCGCGATCGCCGCCACCTTCTCCACGACGGTTTGACCGCAGTCTGGGTTTGGGGGTTGGAGGTACGAGATCTTCTTCTGGAATATCTTCTGTTTGCAACCAAGCAGGACGAGTTTGGTCGTAGGTAATTTGCAACGCTGCTGCTGCGATCGCTTGAGGATCGTATTTTTCGCTCAGCTCGTTAACAATTGGTAAGAATGAAGCCAACCGTTCGCCAGCGAGTGCTTCACGCACTTGAACTTGTAGCTTGTCTAACTGTTTTGCTTCAATTTGCGCCCTTGTGGGGATTGACAAAACTTGCCAATTTTGCTTAATGTGACGTTCAAAGAGTTGCTGTTTGCGACGTTCAAAAGGCTGTACTAAAGTAATCGCTGTTCCTTCTTTTCCTGCGCGTCCTGTACGACCAATTCTATGAACGTAAGTTTCTACGCTATCAGGTAAGTCGAAGTTGATCACGTGAGACAACTGGTCAACATCCAAACCTCGTGCTGCAATATCTGTTGCTACCACCCACCGGACTTGGCGATTGCGGAATCTAGTTAACAACCGTTCCCGCGCCTGCTGTGACAAGTCGCCATGATATTCATCTACACTGTGACCGGCTGACTGAAGTTGGTTGGTGAGTTCAGCCGCAGTCCGTCTGGTGCGGACGAAGATCAAAGCTGTTTCTGGATCTTCCATTTCCAGGATTGGCTGTAAAGCTTTTGCTTTTGTCCAATGACGGGGAACAACATAAGCCACCTGATTAATTTTATTAGGCGCAGCTTTCGGTTGCTCAACAGTTATTGTCACTGGAGAATTCAAAAATCTGTTCACCAACTGACGGATCGATGGTGGCATTGTTGCTGAGAACAAAGCTGTTTGACGTTCTTCTGGCGCTTGCGACAGAATTTTCTCAACATCATCAATAAAGCCCATGCTCAACATTTCATCGGCTTCATCCAATACCATCCACTTGACTCGATCCAGTTTTAGACTGCCTCTGTCAAGCAAATCTATGACTCGACCTGGGGTACCCACAACAATATGAACACCACGCTTGAGTTGTAAAATTTGACGGTCAATAGATTGACCCCCATAGATAGCTAGAGCTTTCAGTCCTTGGGTGCCAATAAATTCACTGATAGCATCGTGAACTTGAATGGCCAATTCACGTGTTGGCGTCAATACCAGAGCCTGCACCGCTTTTTGATTGATATCAATTCTTTCTAGAATTGGTAGTGAAAATGCAGCCGTTTTTCCCGTACCTGTTTGAGATTGACCGACAACATCACGACCTGACAAAAGATGTGGAATTGCTTGTGATTGAATGTTAGTTGGTGCGCTAAAACCCAATTTTTCTAACTGCTCAATGCGTTCGGTGGAAAGCCCTAAATCTAGAAACGAAAGGTTCATTAATTCTCCTATTAAATTGATTGGTGCTAATTGCTAAGTGCTAATTGCTAATAGTTAATAGTGAATGCTCTTTACCATTAGCTATTAGCTATTAGTTATTAGCTATTAGTTATTGACAATGTGACCGTAAAGGTCATAAGCATCAGCATTTTGGATAGTAACTGGTACGATAGACCCTAACCGGGCATTTCCTTTAACAAACACCTGCCCATCGACTTCCGGTGCAAATCTACCAGAACGACCCGCTAATTCTCCTGTTTGAGGATGTTCTTGCTCAATCAGAACATCCACAACCTTGCCAATTTCCTGCTGATTTTTCTTGAGAGAAATTGGCTGTTGAAGTTCCATCACCGCGTTTCGTCGCTCATCCATGATTTCTTGAGAAATCTGATTTGGTAAGTTGTAGGCGGGTGTTCCTTCTTCTGGCGAAAAAGTAAAGACCCCTACATGATCGAATTCATGGCGTTTAACGAATTGCAACAGATGCTCAAAATGCTCATCACTTTCACCTGGAAACCCAACGATAAACGTTGTTCGCAGCACAGCTTCCGGTAGTTCATCCTTGATACGTTCAATAATCGCATCATTTACTCTTCCTTGCCAAGGACGATTCATGGCGCGGAGAATTTCTGGATGGGAGTGTTGTAAAGGTAAATCCAGGTAGGGTAAGACATTATTGTTTTGTTTAATTACCGCTATCACATCGGGAGTCAGACCTGTGGGATAAGCATAGTGCATGCGTATCCACGGAACATTAACCTTCCCCAAAGCTCGAAGTAGTTCAGCTAACTTCGGCTTGCCATAAATATCTGTACCGTAATTGGTGGTAATTTGGGAAATCAGAATAATTTCCTGTACCCCTTGACTGGCTAACTGCTCAGCCTCGGTAACTATTGATTCTATAGAACGAGAACGTTGGTTTCCGCGTAGATGAGGAATAATGCAAAACGCGCAGCGATAATCACACCCTTCCGCAACTCGTAGATAAGCTACGCCCTCGGTTGTGGTACGGTAACGGGGTGTTGTTTCATCAGCAATATAGGTCGGTTGTTCGCTAACGAACTTAACCCGATGACCTTGTTCTACTTTCTGAATCACATCGACTATCTTATGATAATCTCCCGTTCCCACCACTGCTACGGCTTCTGGCAACTCTTCCAATAACTGTTCTTGAAAGTGCTGCGCCATACAGCCTGTGATAACGATTTTTTTATCTGCTTCTGCCAATTCTACTAGAGTTCTGACAGATTCTTCTCGTGCTGCTTCAATAAAACTACACGTATTAACTATAACGTATTCTGCTAACTCTTCATTAGTATCTACGCTGTATCCTGCTTCAACAAGCAGTCCTAACATATGCTCTGTATCAATTCTGTTTTTCTCGCATCCTAGGTGAGAAATTGCTATTGTTGGCTTGTCACCCATATCATAAAAGAGCCTTGAGGTTTTCCTTTTATATCGTTAGTTTTTTGTCAAGCGCTAGTTTCTGACTGCCTCGCACTTGCCTTTGTGTCAAGTCATTACACACACTAGATCCTTTGATCATACCTACCGAACAGCAGCAATGACCCTAAAATCTGGAGTTCATGCTATGATATCTTCAACAAACTGTTTTCCGGAGAAAAATAAACAGTCTTTAGAAAATTTTGACAATATCGCTCAATCTTTCTTAACAAATGCCCTCTGGTATTTTACATTACCGCAACGCGCCTATAATTTAGTTTACCTGTTGGGGAGCCGCCCCCTACTTTAATCTTGGTGAGAACGACAACCAATCTGCTCGATCTCGCCGCAACCAAGTATGTGTGGCTTGTTTCGAGAAGTCGCTACCCAAAGGAAAACAGCGCGTAACTACGCCATTATAACGGTAATGCGACCTCATGTGTTGAGGTTAAGCCTGCAATTTTAACAAGCAGACAGTTTTCCCTAAGGGAAGCTACCTCGCCTTTGATGAGTGGCAAACTCCTCTGTATACAGCTATTATCTTAACATATCTTAGAGAACGTTTAACGCTAAGTTACATCTTGGGACAGAAGAAATATTATTTTTTTTTAAGGGAGTGAGTGGGAACAGCAGCCGGGGAGCCGTACAGGGCGAAACGGGCTATATCCTTTTCTAGACTCTTTTAGGTATATTGACATAAAATTGGCATGACGCCCAATCAGTGTGGCGTAGAAATGCTCGGATAGAAGAAATCTATCACAGACGTACTACAAAGCGATCGCAAAAACTTTTCAGATGATTTGCTGGAAAATACACCGCAGAGTTCCCCTTATCCAAGGTTATCCATTTATGGGTAGAGTGGGGAAAGTTTTTAGGAGCGGTTAAGAACGTGGACTTATATCAGCTATTTAAAACCCGAACACCGATTATTGGCGTAGTTCACCTACTACCGTTACCTACTTCACCCCGTTGGGGAGGTAGCCTCAAAGCAGTGATTGACCGTGCCGAACAAGAAGCAACAGCTCTTGCTAGTGGAGGAGTTGACGGTATCATTGTGGAAAACTTTTTTGATGCCCCTTTTACAAAACATCAAGTCGATCCGGCTGTTGTCAGCGCCATGAGTGTGGTGACACAACGAGTACAAAGTTTGGTAACGGTACCTGTGGGCATTAATGTTTTGCGGAATGACGGCAGAAGTGCAATGGCGATCGCCACTTGTGTAAAAGCGCAGTTTATCCGGGTGAACGTGCTAACAGGTGTGATGGCAACCGATCAAGGTATTATTGAGGGAGATGCTTACCAACTCCTACGTTATCGACGGGAGTTGGGTAGCGATGTCAAAATTTTCGCCGATGTACTAGTTAAACATGCCCATCCGTTAAGTTCGGTGAATCTCACAGTTGCTGTTGAGGATACTATTGAACGCGGTTTGGCAGATGCTGTCATTTTGTCTGGTTGGTCTACGGGTAGCCCGACCAACTTAAAAGATTTGGAATTAGCCAGTGCTGTTGCCAATGGAACGCCCGTATTCATAGGCAGTGGAGCATCCTGGGAAAATATTGCTACACTGTTACAGGCAGCAGATGGTGTCATTGTTTCCAGTTCTCTCAAACGCCACGGTCGCCGCGAACAACCAATAGACCCGAATCGGGTAAGTCAGTTTGTGGAGGCTGCTCGCAAAGGCTGGAACTCCAAAGGAGAATCTCAATCTATTTCCTCAGTTAGTCGTTAGTAGTTAGTGGTGAGTTCAGTCCTACAGGCGAGTTTCTCGCGTCTTTGGATCTGGCGAAACCTAAGGGTTAGTGGCTCTATTAACTACTAACCGCTAACCCTTCGGTTTCACCAATCGCTAGGGCGTGGGAAACCCCTCCCTTGTATCTTCTTACGGAGACGCTACACGTTGCGAAGCTATGCCTGCACGGCTATACGCCCTTCAGGTATCTCAGGAGCACAGACACTATATGCAAGGCACACGCTCCGCGATGCCGTAGGCTATGCCCGTAAGGGCTATACGCGATGCGAAGCTATGCCCGCAACGGCTTACGCCAGTTCCGGTGGTCGCGGGAAACCAGCCTAAAGGGCTGGACTCACCAGTTGCCATAGGCGGGAAACCCGCCTGTGGCAATGAGCGTACCACGCACAAGGGAACGCACTGGTCTCACCACCTTCAGCGCTGGTCTCAGCACCAACCATTAACCACTTACGTTTTATGAATCGCCGCCGTTCTACTCCCTGGATTCACAGATGGTCGCGTGTACTAATAGGAGCGATCGCAATTCTTGGTGCAATCACAACAGCTTATTTAACTGTCGTAAAATTTACACAAGGAAGTACTGCCTGTCCCACCAAAAGTTGTGATTTAGTTCTCTCAAGCGAGTATGCTACAGTTTTTGGTCTACCCTTAGCCTTGTTTGGTTTTATTGCTTATGCTGGTATGACAACTTTTGCCCTAGCACCACTTGCATTCGACCCAGTACAAAAGAAAGACATCCGCACTAAGTTAGAAAATACAACTTGGTTGTTATTATTAGCAGGTGCGATCGCAATGTCTGTGTTCAGTGGCTACTTGATGTACCTGCTGTTTTTCAAAATCCAAGCAGTTTGCATTTACTGCCTCGGATCGGCATTGTTTTCTATTAGTATGTTAATCCTGACCATCATTGGTCGTAATTGGGAAGATCTCGGTCAAATTTTCTTCACAGCCATTGTCGTTGGCATGGTCACCTTAATTGGAACTTTAGGCATTTATGCTAATGTCAATAATCCTGTGGCAAATGCCAATTCAAATACTCCCACGTTATCACCAACAGGTCAACCCAAACTTGGCGTTGGTTGGGAAATTACCACGACTTCTGGTGAAGCAGAAATTCAGTTAGCACGTCACCTGACTAAAATAGGAACTAAGGAATTCGTGGCTTGGTGGTGTCCCCACTGTCACGAACAAAAGCAACTCTTTGGTAAAGAGGCGTACAAAGAAATTAGTAGAGTAGAGTGCGATCCCCAAGGTCAAACAGATCCCCGTCCAGATCTGTGTCAAGCTGCAGGGATTCAAGGTTATCCTACTTGGCAAATCAATGGGAAGCTTTATCCCAACGTACAATCATTAGAGAAATTAGCTCAAATTTCTGGATACCAAGGTCCTCGAAATTTTAAAAACTTTCCCCAAGCTTTTCAGAAGTAGCTGAATGAAGGCTAAAGTATCAGGGATAAGGTGTTAAGGATGAAGGAATTTCAGTAAGACTGAAGGATCGACTTTTTTACACTTCATCCTTATTTTGGTAATAGTAATGGATAAGCAGGTAAGCGAGCGTCTGTTCGGGTCTTTGTTAGCCGTGGAACAAAGACTTTATAGGGTAGGAAAGAAATCACTGACAGCTCTTAGCGTGACAGCATTTCTCTTATTGCTACGCTCTGTTGGATTCTTACAATCCTCAGAGTGGACAGCATTGGACTATTTTTTTCAAATGCGTCCGCCAGAATCATTACCAGAACGCATTACTATTGTAGAGATCGACGAACCTTCTCTGAGATCCATTAAGTCGTGGCCAATTCCAGATAAAGATATAGCCCAACTCATACAGAAGATACAACGTCACCGACCTCGGGCTATTGGCTTGGATGTCTACCGCGATTTCCCTGTGGAACCGGGTCATCAAGAATTAGTAAATACGTTTAAATCAGTACCAAATTTAGTCGGTATTGAACTCTTGTCAAACGATGACAAAAAGAACGGAGTTGCACCCCCCCCAACACTCAATAAGTACAACCAAGTCGGTTTTAACAATGTTCTGTTTGATGCTGATGGAAAAGTTCGTCGCAACATTTTATACTGGCACGTTAACAATAAGCCACACCTAAGTTTTTCCCTAAAATTGGCTTTACTTTACTTAAGGCAAGAAGGTATTACTCCCAAAGAAGCAAAAATTAACCCTCAGTATTTACAATTGGGCCATGCAACATTCAAACGTTTCCGATCTAATGACGGTGGCTACGTAAAAGCAGACGATCGCGGCTACCAAATTATATCAAACTTTCCCAAAACTAAATGCAAAAATTCTCGAAAAAATGATTGTCATTTTCCTACAGTATCAATGCTTGATGTCTTAGCCGATCGAGCGCCAGGAAGCTTGTTCAGAGACCGCATTGTACTGATTGGTACAACAGCAGCCAGTATCTCTGATTCAGCTTTAATTCCGTATTCTAGCCGTTTAATAGGTACAGTAAAGCCCGTCGCTGGTGTAGAACTACAAGCTTATTTTATCAGCGAGTTACTTTCGGCAACACAAGATAGCAGACCTTTACTCAAAGTGTGGTCTGATTTTGTCGAATACACATGGATTTTCGCTTGGGCTTACGTTGGCTTTATCATTAAATTGCGAATACAACGTACAAGCATAAGCTTCTTAACTATCCTATTTTCAGCAGTTGCACTTACAGGCACTGCTTATCTTGCTTTGTTCTTTGGTTGGTGGATACCATTAGTACCTGGATTGTTTGCTTTATGTGGTTCAGCGATCGCCATTACTTACCAGATGGCGCATCGTCAAGAAGAGTTAAAACGTTCTAAAGAGTTTTTGCATCAAGTCATCAACGCAATACCAGACCCTATCTTCGTCAAAAATGAAAAATACCAGTGGATTGTCCTAAACGAAGCATACTGTGAATTTATTGGTTATCCCAAAGAGGCATTATTAGAAAAGTCTGACTACGACTTTTTCCCCAAACATGAAGCTGATGTTTTTCGAGCCTGTGATGATTTAATCTTTCACAACCATCAGCCTCAAGAGAGCGAAGAAGAATTTACAGATGCTGGTGGGAATACCCACACGATCGCCACCAAGCGCTCTCTTCACAAAGATGCTGCTGGCAATTTCTTTTTAGTGGGAGTGATTCGAGACATTACCAAGCGCAAGCTCATTGAAGAAGAACTGCGACGGTCGGCTACAGAATTATTCCGTATTAACCAAGAATTAAAAGTAAAACAAGACCATTTGCGTTACATGGCCTATCATGACCCTCTGACAGGTCTGCCAAATCGCAAGTTTTTTCTCGAACAGCTTCACGAGTCTTTGGAGTGGGCGCAAAACAACAACTTACTGCTGGGGTTACTCTTTATCGATCTAGATGGTTTCAAGCACATCAATGACACCTTAGGGCATGAAATGGGAGATCGAGTTTTAGTGACTGTAGCCCAAAGGTTAAATAACTCCCTACGCAGTGGCGATACTGTAGCCCGTTTGGGAGGAGACGAATTCATCATCATTGTCAGAGCAATTCCAAAAGTTCAGGCTGCAGAGAGAGTTGCTGAAAAGATCTTGACCACTCTGACCGAACCAATTGTTTTAGAAGGCAACATAACACATATTTCTGCCAGTATAGGTATCAGCATTTACCCAAGAGACAGCTACGATAGCGAAACATTGATCGGACAAGCAGACACCGCCATGTATCGTGCCAAGCTTCTCGGAAAAAATCGCTATGAATTTGTGTAGATACACTGAATCCAGAGTAAAAATATAAGCAACAATCTAGGCTAACTTTAGCAGCGTAAGCTAGGCATCAAACTTGGGAATGTTTTTGCAGTTGTACTTCTAAGTTATAACTCACCCTTTAGGGGGATGTAAATAAGTGTACTTAAGTAATAGAAATTAATTGAGAAACATAAAAATAAAAATTACCTCATTACTCAAGTGCGAGCTGTAAGCACCAGTCAATGGGTTAAGTGTTTCCAAGCACAGAGTTTCCTAAATTCGTAGCATTGAGCTTCGCAGTTTCACTTTAGCGATAGATTGCAACTGCGAAAGGTTAAGGTTATTTCTAATTTGTTACGAACTTGTGCGATCCTAATACTAAGTACAAAAAGTTAACTTTTCATAAAGTTGGAGATTTGAGTCTAATTGAGAGTATCAATTAAGGCTAGAGCGATTATAAAACGAGGGATATACGGAGACTTATGAGAACTAGCTTAAGATTCGCAAGCATTATTATGCTTCTTATCGGAGCGCATTTGACAATTCCTAAAATTGTTCAAACAGCAGGAGCATTTAATACACCCTCAATTCCGGGCTCTCACAAGGTAGATAGCGATTACTTTATGGACATCGCTTCAGAAGCTCGTGTTTCACAAGATGCTATATACAAATCCGTATCAGACAACAGTTACGAACCACCAAATTATGGAGGTCCGGACAGCGAGCACGGTAGCGGAACTAGATAGAGGATTTCCACAATCTATTAGACTGTAAAAGCGTGTGTACCTGCCAATTGGGGTCTGAGTGGGGATAATCGCAACGGTAATGTCCTCCGCGACTTTCAGTTCTAAAGGCAGCACTTTTAAGAATTAGATAAGCAATATCAAGCAGGTTGTTAGTTTCTGCCCACAATCTAATTTGCCGTTCGACATCAGGTAGATTTAATGTAGCTGATTGTGTCGGCTGTAAAGATTTTAAGAATTGAGAGATCGACAACGTAGCAATTTCCCTTTGCCAAGATTCAACAGTGGCGATCGCAGCTTCCATCCCAGACTGTTCCCGACATATACCAGCATTCTCCCATACCAAACGCGGTATTTTTTGTCGCAGTTCTTCCAAATATTCTTGCTGAGAAGCCCATTCGCTTTGTGAAAGGGTAAAAGATAAAGGCTGAGGAATCGAATGAGTTTCTTGAAGTGCATCCTTGACCCTTTTGACTTCATCCTTCAAATCACCCATTTGGGCTCCAAAAACTATACATTCCAAAAGGGAATTACTAGCAAGACGATTTGCTCCATGTACGCCCGTGCTTGCTGTTTCTCCCACTGCATACAAACCCGGAATATTGGTTCGGTTTGCCAGATCCGTAACAATACCACCCATCCAATAATGAGCCGCAGGAGCAACCGGTACGGGTTCCGAGAAAACATCAATACCCCAATGCTTGCAAACTTTGATGATATTGGGGAAACGATGGCGAATCTTTTCAGCAGGAATTGGGCGCATATCCAACCACACACTAGCCGTTGCTAAATCAGCTGAAGTGCGTTGCAAGTGAGTAAAAATTGCACGACTGACAACATCTCTGGGAGCGAGTTCACCCGATGGGTGATACTCAAATGCAAAACGGTGTCCTTCACCGTCAATTAGATGTGCTCCTTCACCACGCACGGCTTCGCTAATAAGAAAGCGTCCGGGTTTGGTAAGGGCTGTGGGATGAAACTGAACAAACTCTAAATCTCGAAGAATAGCCCCAACTCGCCACGCCATTGCTACCCCATCTCCCGTGCTAACAGCGGGATTTGTGGTTTGAGCAAAAACTTGACCACCACCACCTGTGGCTAAAACCACAGCAGATGCTTTCACCCAGGTGACTGTACCTTGATAAAAAAGACTAATTCCCTGACACCGTTTTGTTTCAGGGTTCAGCCATAAATGCAAAGCCAAAGCTTGTTGAATAACCTGAATGTTATCTCGTTGTAGAACTTGATTTGTCAGAGTTGTAATGACTTCCCTACCTGTGGTATCTGCGGAATGGAGAACGCGATTGCGGGAATGAGCAGCTTCCAAAGTTAAAGCGAGTTCGTTACCATGACGATCGAACGCAACACCCAATTCGATCAGCGATTGAATGCAGCTAGGAGCTTTGTTAGCAAGAAATTCCACAGCTTCTAAATCGCACAAACCCACACCCGCCCGTATGGTATCTTCAACATGAAAAGAAGGAGAATCTTGGGGTGCGATCGCAGCAGCAATACCTCCTTGCGCCCAATCACTCGCAGACAGAGAGAGTGTTTCTTTAGTAATTAAACCTATTTTCAAATCGGCGGGTATACAAAGTGCTGTATACAATCCAGCAGCACCAGCACCGACTACTATGACATCAAATTCGCTCTTTAAGTTGGTCGTCACAAATAAAGTCATTAATTAAAAGATAGTCACCAATGACTGGTGAGTGGGTTCCAGTCAGGGAGGAGTAGAAGAACGGGGAGTTGAGAGAAAGTTGGGTGGGTTTAGATCCCCGTTCAATGTTCGCGGTTCGTACCCACCCAACTGAGTTCTCAGTTCCCAGTTCCTATGTTTTATCTGTAGATACCGTTGTTATAACGGTCATCTCCCTCTGTGAATACAGCCTCCGTCTCAGTCACAGTGAAATTATCAAAGTTAGCCTGTAGGATTTGTTTTTGACGTTCGCTCAATCCCTCAATACTCAAGATATCCTCTACCTTTTGATAAGGAGCATTTTTGATAATTTTCCTTGCAAGGGTAGGATATAAACCTGGATACTTTTGGAAAGCTCGCACGTTGGTATTATTCAGATCGATTTTTTTACCATACACATCTGCCAACTTTGCATCTGCGCGGTTGCGTAAACTCTGAGCCCCCTCAACTGCAAAAACTGGAGCGGAATGAAAAGCAAGACCGTTAAAACTAGCGGCTTGGGCTATTTTTGGCATTCCCAACCATCCCCAGCATCCCAATAACAAGCTAAAAACAGTTAATAAACGCACCAATCCTTTCACGATTTTTTTACCTCTTTCCATCCAATGACATAAAAGCTTTAAGCAAGTAGCATTTCATTTTTCATTTGTCAATAGCCATTCGCCTCAAATGAGAGCGCAAAGGACTAAGAATAAAAACTGATTGCTAATGGCTTAATCAACACAGCACTATCAGAAACTAATATACAGCTCATTAACACCCACAATACTTGTGGCTACTAGTACTTAACCTCAGATCCCCGACTTCTTGAAGAAGTCGGGGATCTGGACTCAATTTTCCCAAAAATTTTTTATTGTATGCAAAGTTAGTATTGGTGACCGATTCAGCTCTCATGCAAGAACAGCCGCAACCAGAAACAAGCAATCTACCAAGATAGTACTTAATACGGCTCCGCTAAAAGCGTACCAATGCCTTTGCTTTTGAGGTAAAGGCAAAATACCAACTGATAGCAGCACTAAAGCCAGAGCAATTGCCCATACTTGTCCCCAAGGAGTTTTAACCTGGGCTAGAGCACTCTGTAGAATTGGCGACACATCCGCAGGTTCTACCTGCATAATTTGACGCCAAAAAGGTATTAAGTCTACCAAATAAAAGTATATATCTGTTAAGACCGTACCGAATAGAGAACCTAAGTAAAAAAAGTTTCCTACTTTACCCCAATTCCGACTCAAACACCATATTGCGAAGGGCAAACCGATAGACTCTACAGGCAAATGCCACAGGGGTTCCCAACGCAACCAACCCCAGTAGATTGAGCCTGCTAACCAGCTCCAACTAAACCCTAATAAAAGATCGCCCCAAACATATGTTGCGGGACGTGACATTAATTTAAGACTCAGCCAAACCCAACCGCCCGTTAAAGCAAAGCTCAGCCAAGGTAGCATTCGTACTAATGGTGCTTCGATAAAAACTGGCACAGACACTAAGAAGACTGCAGCCACAAAGACTAAGGGTGCTGGTTGTGTGACAACTTTCCACAATAACGGAATATCAGCGTTTGTATTTTGCTGGGCGGCTTGAACTGAGGCAGTAGAAGCAGCGTAGGATGACAAAGTATTATTAACCAATGTTTTTAATAATTTTTACTTAACTTTATTTTACTTAAGATACCACAACATTTTATCCCCCCTAGGGGCATTCAAATTGTAACTTATAGGAAAGATGAAATGTAGATGACAAAGAATGAATGTGAACTTAATCAAGCGTGAGGTTGGCAAAGCCCAGCCAAAACACTGACCAGTGATTGGTCAGTGTTAACTAAAGGTGATACGCTGGATTATCGGATATACTCTTGAGTTTCATTCTGTAGCTGCTGCCTAATGACAATCACGATTGCACTCAATACCGAGCACATTAACTCCTTAGATCTCTCCCCCGCCGTGTCAGTCATTGAGAAACTAGTGCAAGAGGGAGCGATCGCTCCTCAAGAGCAGCAGTTGTGCTTTGAGATTGACTACCCACTAGAACAAGGAGATCCAAGGGAACTGTCTGAGATTCCCGAACTTCGTTTGTGGTTTATCCGATTGGATGCTCGCTATCCTTGGTTACCGTTTTTACTAGATTGGAAAGCCGGAGAATTAGTGCGTTACACCGCTATGCTCGTACCGCATCAATTTAGTCGCAGAGAAGGTATTCAATATAATCCTGAAGCATTAGAAATTTTTCTCATGCACAAACTGTTTTTTTTAACTGATTGGTTGAGACAACAAGGGATTCCCAGTAAAGCCCGTTTGCAGTCTATGGCTCAACTCTTGGGTTATGAGCTAGACGATGCTTTATTTGAATTGTTTTAAAATGCTAATGGCTAATGGCTAATAGCTAATAGCTAATAGCTAATTGCTAATTGCTAATGGTAGGAGCACAATTAGCCATTAATCCTCGCTTGTATCTCAGGAGCACAGACGCTATATGCAAGGCACACGTTCCGCATTGCCTTCTGCTATGCCCGTAAGGGCTATACGCTAGTCCCAATGGTTGGGAAACCCGCGCCCTACGGGCTGGACTCACCATCAGCCGTTAACCATTAGCCATTAGCCATTAGCATACCCAATCAAAGTCAATGCTTTATGAAAAGCATATTCAACAGCTTTAGATTGGCTGGGTAATGCTGACTGCCAAATTCTATAGTCGTTGTATTCTAGAATCAAATTTGCCATATCATCGCTCTTTATCTTGGTTAATACCTCGTATTGAGCTAACTCAAAATCCCGCAGAGTACCACCTTGTTCTAAGATTTTTTTTGCTGCTTCAATAAAGCCGTTTAACACAGCTTTCATGTACTCCATACCTGTATGTTCTGCAAAAACTGATGACAACTGGAACGCCTTCTGCTCTTCTAAGAGAAGATTGGCGATCGCTTTACCTTCAGGAGTCTTCCACTGTTTAGGTAATTGTATCTCCAAATATTCGTCTTGAAGGGAATGGTATTTAAGATACTCGTCAATATCAACAGTTTCTTGAACCAGTTTTTGTCCTGTCAAGAGTTGTAACACAGGTGTTGCACTTGTACTGATAGAGAGATCGAGAAAAGCCCGTTCTTCATCTTCGGGACATTCATAGACAAGATAAGTCCAAATTCCCGAATCAGCAAATTCAGCCGCTTTAGCGGCTTGATAGAAAGTTATTGTTCCGTCTTCCTCAGACTCGAAACACACATTTTTTATATCTTGGGTATTTTCTAAATGCATGAGTCTTCTAAACACACCAGTGATATGTGATGGTTGGCTCTCTACTTGGATGTAACGCTTACCACTACTGATGTAGCTATGTAACCGAATCGCCATTTTGTTTTTCCTTTGAAAATTTTCCTCGCATTCTGTTTCGATGCACCACCCTGAAAGCAAGAGGTAAGTTTAGGAACACACATCTGTAGCGTACTTAAGATTGAGGGCGCAAAATCTTTGCTAAGAAGCCGAGATTCCCCAAAGCATATCTGAAAAGTCTTTGGGGATCGTATCAATTCACCTTCAAACAGCAATCTGTATTTAATTATACTGTCTTTTTTCTGCCATCAGCCTCTTGCCTCCTGCTTTTCTTCTTAAACTAAGAGTTACCATTAGCTATTCGGCTTTAAAAATAGTTAGCCAGGAAAATTTACAGCTAAAGACTCGTGTAGAGAAGCTGAGATAAATGTTTTCTAGCTTACATATATGAATAGCTGCTCTAAATAAATTTACCGAAAATTTTTCACTTCAGCCAACTTTTTACCAAAAATATTTTTCTATAGAAGCTTAATACTATACGGCTTCCGTACCTTTTTGTAAAATAAAACAATAAAATCCGCTCTAACTAAAGGCGGATTTTAGATAACAAAAAATATCAAGCTTTACGGGTAGCCGAGCCTCAACCGCCCCAAATTTTCTCTAACACCACTGAGGGAGAAATATCCTCCATTTTCCCGGTTGGAGATTTAATGGCAAGGAACTTTTCACTCTTAGGCAGTAGCTTAGAAGGATCTGTGGAACCAAATAAGGCAATGGTATAAGTTTGAACAGCTACACTTAAGTGCATTGGCGCACTATCAGTACACAGCATTAAATTCGATCCAGCAATCATAGCGGCTAGCTTGCCAACGTCGTCAGGAGAACTGATTTTAATGTCAGGTGCGGACTCTTTCAGACGGCGCACAAACTGTTCGTCTTCCGGACCTCGGATAACAACCACAGGCATATTGGGTTGCTTTTGTTGGAAATCCCGAACAATTTTCTGCCAGTTCTCAACAGGGTAAATTTTATCAAAACCTTTGACTTGAGATAATTCGCTTGCACCTCCATGAATCAAAACGTAGCCAGTGTCCTTGACTCCGAGCCGTTGTTGTTCTGCATTAGCCCAATCAATATCTTGTTTTGGGACATTAACTGACAATTCCGGGCATGGAGTTTTAATGTTTAAGCCTTGTAACAAATCATGGTACATACAAGCGGCATACTGCCCTGTTTTGAGAGTCACTGGATTGGTGAGAAAAGCAGACCCTTTGCCGTGATAACCAACACGGGTAGGAATTCCAGTCAACCAAAGCAAAAGACCCACCAACCAGCTTTGCCCGAGAGCAATAGCGACATCGTATTCGCGATCGCGAATAGTACCAACCAAGTTACCCCAATCTGCCAGACTGTTACGGTCCTTGAAATCAAAAGCCAGGACATCATTAACTGATTTACTGACTCGGTAAGCAGTCTTTGACCGAGGTTCGACGACGACATCTATCTGAGCTTTTGGCAAATTCCGCTTTAGATCGTCTAAAGTCGGAAAGAAGAGAATTTGATCGCCAATTCCGCCAGGAACAAGGGCTACTATTTGCATAATATATTTTGACGCTCATTCGCTCCTTATTTTAGGAGAATATAGGGATTTAGGATTGCTAATAGCTAATGGCTAACTGCTAATTGTTTTATAAGCTATTAGCCATCAGCCCTCCCTTGTATCTCAGGAGCACAGACGCTATGTGCCTTGCACACTCCGCGATGCCTTTGGGCTATGCCCGTAAGGGCTATACGCGATGCGAAGCTATGCCCGCAGGGCTATACGGGGTCGCCCTCCCTTGTTCGCCAGTCGCCAGGGCGTGGGAAACCCGCCTGAGCGGGCTAGTCTCACCATTAGCCATTAGCCATTAGCCATTAGCTATTAGCATTAGCCAGTATAAACGAGGAATCTTGTGCATTTATTAATTCCATCTGCGGGTTCGGGAAAAAGAATGGGGAGTCACCGTAACAAACTCCTTCTGATGGTGCAGTCACATCCTATAATTGCTTGGACTCTCCTAGCGGCAGAGGCTGCAGAGAAAATTGAGTGGATGGGAATTATCTCCCAGCCCAATGATTGGCAAGACTTTAAAACGATTATTGCCAACTTAAAGCTGACTAAACCAGTGGAACTGATTCAAGGAGGTACCACCCGTCAAGAATCAGTTCACAATGGGTTACTGGCGTTGCCAAGCTCTGCAAAACAAGTTTTGATTCACGATGGAGCTAGATGTCTTGCAACGCCAGACCTATTTAATAGGTGTGCTGAAGCAATCCGCCATTGCCCTGGTTTGATTGCTGCTGTACCAGTTAAAGACACCATTAAGGTTGTTGCGACCAATGGCATAATTCAAAGCACTCCTAACCGCGAGCAACTGTGGGCAGCACAAACTCCCCAAGGTTTTGATGTTAATTTATTAAAACAGTGTCATGCTGAAGGTGTACGTCAAGGTTGGGAGGTCACTGACGATGCTGCTTTGTTTGAGAAGTGTGGCATGGAAGTCAGGATTGTTCAAGGAGAAGAAACCAATTTGAAACTGACAACTCCACAGGATTTGGCAATTGCGGAATTCATTCTTAAAACTAGGCAGCAGGAGAGCTGAAGTAGGTTATAACAATATTTTGGGTAAACTGAGATACAATATTTCGGGCTTAGTGAAAAAGTCTTGACTTGTGCTAAATATTATGGTAATTTCCCAAACACTTGTTGTTCGTCACGTGTACTTTGTCATTTGTCACTTGTCCGATGTAAATGACTGATGACCAATGACCAATGACCAATGACTAATGACTAACAAATATTGACCGATGAATGCAGCGACGAAAATAGAAGCAATTCTCTATTTAAAGGGTAAGCCCCTCTCTATCAGCGAACTTGCCGAGTATGCCGCCTGCGATCGCGCTACAGTAGAAGAAGGCATAATCGATCTCATTGACGAATATGCCCGACGAGATAGCGCCCTAGAAATCGTAGAAAGCCCAGATGGTTATAGTTTGCAACTGCGATCTGATTTTCACGATTTGGTGCAAACTCTCATTCCCGTAGAATTGGGAGTAGGGGCATTGCGGACTTTAGCGGCAATAGCCTTACACAGCCCAATCCTTCAAAGTGACTTGATAAATTTACGGGGTTCGGGCGCATATCAACAAGTTCAAGAACTGGTTGAACTCGGTTTTGTGAAAAAACGCCGAGATAGCGAGTCGCGCTCTTACTCCTTACAAGTGACTTCAAAATTTCACCAGTATTTTCAAATTGAGCAACTTCCCCAACCATTCTCTAACGGTCAAGAGCAAAGACAACTAGAGCTAGAACTGCAAGCAGAACCTTAAATAAATGGAGTTCTAACCTCAGAATGAATGCTAGTACTCCTGACAGAGGGCTGTCCTTTCTAGTATGGTTTAGAGTAGAATAAGCAACTCAGCTAAAAAATTTGCCAATGGTGTTTGATCCAAACTTTTTGAATGACTACCCTGAGGAACACCCCAGCCAACTTCTGAATGAGGGCTTAGAGGATAATCCCAATAAGTTGCTCAAGTATTTGCAGCATCAGCCGCCTGAAGTTTTAGCACGTGTCGCCCAGTCGGTCAGTCCTGAAATTAAACAAATCATTTCACAAAACGTCCAAGGGCTCGTTGGGATGTTACCATCCGAAAATTTCAACGTGCAAATTACAACAGACAGGGACAATCTGGCTGGGCTGTTAGCATCTGCGATGATGACTGGATATTTCCTCCGTCAAATGGAACAGAGGATGCAATTAGATCATTTATCGAACGGTCATTAGTCAGGTGGTTCGGTAACCCCTTGACCGATGACCGATAACTGCTAACGGGGATAAGTACCCAATTGTACTTTCAGAGTTTGATTCTTAGAGTCGCGGTTGACCTCTATTTCTAAAATGTCGCCGACAGCGCTCGATTCTACCTGTCTCTGTAACTGAGCGGCTGTTTTGACTGATTTGCCGTTGATCTTTTGAATCATATCCCCAGGGCGAAGCCCTCCCTTTTGTGCTGGAGAGTTTTCTACAATGCCCTTAATTGCAACACCGACGTTTTGTTTAATGTTTAAGTTGTACTCTTGATTGAGCTGCTGTTGTTTGGCGGGAGTTAAATCCACCATTTCAATTCCCAAGAAAGGATGTTGCACTCGTCCTTTTGTAAAAAGTTCATTCGCAATGCGAGCAGCAGTTTCGATGGGAATGGCAAAACCCAATCCTTGAGCGTCGGCGCGAATAGCAGTATTTACACCGATGACTTCCCCTTGAGAATTTAATAGAGGTCCACCTGAATTACCTGGGTTAATCGCCGCATCAGTTTGGATGAAGCTTACTCGCTTGTCAGGAACACCAACTTGAGCGCTGGTACGATCTGTGGCACTGATAATGCCAATGGTAACTGTATTATCTAACCCTAGAGGATTGCCAATAGCGATCGCCCATTGCCCTGGTATTAAATTTTGTGAATGACCTAATGTCACTGTGGGTAGCTCGTTTGCCGAAATTTTGACAACAGCTACATCTGTCACGCTATCAACGCCAATCACCTTCCCTTCATAAGTTCGACCGTCCTTGAGAGTGACTTGTACGGTATCTGTGTCTGAGACTACGTGAGCATTCGTTAGAATTCGTCCGTTCTTGCTCAAGATAAATCCAGACCCGGTACCCCGTTCTATTCGCTGGCTGGGGAATGGTTGTTCTTCCTCTCCAAAAAATCGCCGCAGGAGAGGATTTTTTAAAGCGTTTGAGATGGGGTTAGCAACTTTGCGAGTTGCATTAATTCGCACCACCGCAGGTCCAGTTCTTTGAACGGCAGATGCAATAAAATTCACGTTATCACCATTAGGAATCCCAACTTGTGTTCCAATAGGATTTGAAACAGAGGTCTCTGAGGGCAGAGAAACTGTAACATTTCTTAACTCACGAAATAAGCGATTTTGTGATGGGAGGTATAGACTACCTAGTAAGCCCGCAGCACCGCCAATACATAGTAGAGATAAATAAATAGTCAGTTGCTTTAAGGATAATTTCATAAATAGTTAGTAGTTAGTGGTTAGTGGTTGGGAATTCGTGGTTGGGAGTTAGTGGTTAGTGGTTGGAGGTGACTTACGAACAACTAACCCTAACCAACAACAACCTTTCACAAACTTTTGCCGTCTAAAATCTAGAGTTGAGTGCCTCCTTTATATACATGAATTTTCCTTATCGTCTACTGTTTTTCAGTACAATAATCGCTAACATTTTTGGAGCAGTGTATACACACTCAAACCCCTTGCTAGCTCAAACACAAGGGACAGGTTGCCAAACTCCAGCATTAGAACGCTTTAGACGGCACACCGTTGCTGTAGGTGAAACTTTGGCAAGTATAGCTCAACGCTACAATCTCACCCCAACAACTATTATTGCCATGAATCCTGCTCTACAAAACAGCAAGTTGACTGTTGGAAGTGAAATTCAAATTCCTCCCTATAACGGAATTGTAGTTGAAGTCCCTCGCGGGCAAACTTGGAGACAAATCGCACTCAAATATAAAATTCGTCCGGACGCACTTTTTGAGGTGAACGGTTGTCAGAAAAATCCCAAAGTTGTGTTTGTACCAGAGAAGCGATCGCCAGGTTCGGTTGTAACGGATAGTCCCAATTCCACTGCAACTCCAACTAAATTAGTTGGTTATCCACTACCAGCAGCTGCTAAAGTGCTAGTTTCTTATGGTTGGCAAACAAATCCTACCAATGGTGAAGTGTTCTTTCATAGTGGTATAGATTTGTCAGCAGAAACAGGAACTCCCGTACAAGCGATCGGTGATGGAACTGTTGCTTTTGCCAAAGAACAAGGTACTTATGGAAATTTGGTCATTATCAATCATGGTGGTGGGTTGCAAAGCCGTTACGCCCATCTTGATAGCATTAAGGTTTCTGTCGGTCAGCCCGTGAAAAAAGGAGATTTAGTGGGGACTGTAGGTACAACTGGAACGCCCACCATCAACCAATCTCACCTTCATTTTGAAGTCCGTTCCAGTTCTTCTTTGGGTTGGACGGCTCAAGATCCACGGGGGTATTTACAGCAATAAAAGCAGAAAGCCCACACGCTTCAGTAGTGGGATGAATGCGTAGCACCTTGTCTTTGTTCCCAGGCTTAGCTTGGGAATGTCTTCCTACACCTAAGTGCTTGAAGGTCAGGTATTTCAACCAAATTAAAAAGTAGCATCAGTTGATTTAATGCGATGCATTCCAGCAGCAGCAAATCGTTCAAATGCTGCGTCGGCTGCTTCGGTATAATCTACTATATTAGGAACGACAACAGGGGAAGTACAATCTTCCAGCAAGTAAACTTTTTTCGCTAGACTAGAATCTATTTGCTGAATTTCTGTTAATAAATCCGCAATCGTCCAAGCAACACAATGACTTTTAGCTTGACCGGCAATAACGATCGCATCAAATTTTAACAATTGCTGAACTAGGCGAGTATTTTTTTGAGCAATAGGACGTTTGTCAAAACCGTCTAAAACTTCCGGGCTTAAAACTGAGTAATTTTCTGTTAAAGGATTATTGCCTTTTAGTTCAAACTGGGTTTGGCTGTTACGAGCAATACAGTGGAAAAAAATTGCCTCTTCTACAGATGAAACTAAAGCATGACCGATACCACCTAACATGGAGTGATAAGACCAAACTGTTAGTGGATATTTACCACCTTGGCTTAACTGTTGAACGTAGTGATAGGCGTGTTTTTCCAGTAACTCATATTCGTATCCAAGGCTGTAAGCAACACTAGGGTTGACTTTCCAATTCCCTTTTTCTATATCGGCTGGAGTGATACTAGTAGCAGTGGGGATGGGATGTTCACCTGCTTGGTTAACCCAGAAAATGGGATGGAAAATTTGCATTGCTGTATGAGTATCTATAGTAGGTGCAATTGTTGCGATCGCACCTAAATTTCGATAAATAAACTCACACAAACGGATATTATCATCAATAGCTCCTCTACCGGATTTGCCTCCTACAAATAATTCAAAATCAGGCAGGCAAAAAGTATTTTGTACATCTATTAATAGTAGGCAAACACGATTTTTGTCTTCAGAAGCTGGTTGGATATTATGTTTTTTTGCCCAATCTCTAGCTTCTTCAGCACGTTGTTGGTAGGGAACTCGCCAAACTTCACCAACTTTTTGGGGATTAAAGTGAGATGGAATTGGAAATTGGGTTGATGTTGAGGTGCTCATGATAAATTTAGATTTTTGTTTTTTTATCACCTGAATTGTCAAGCTATTTTATAATGCGTGCTAAATACAACTACACTCCTTTAACTTAGTTCTTTACTCTTTTACATGAGACTGAAACACAGATTAACTGAAAAATTTATTATTACGGATTTTACTAACTATATCTCTAAAAAATGCTTACTTAATAAAGCTCAATACTAACGCAGTGACAACGCAGGTGTCGAGAAGCTATACTCACAAAGTCTCGTATCATAATTTTACTATTAAATCAATATACAGAATTGTAAAAAAACAAAATATAGATTCAGTTGTAGAAATTAAACTGAAATGGATGAAGTACGCTAGATTTCCAACTTCTTAAAGCAGTCAGAGATCTCAGCAAACTTAATTTTTCTTAAAAAATCAATTTGTATTATGGTTAAACTACCAGGGTTTCAAGTGTTAGCCCAAATATATGAAAGTAGTAATTCTCTAGTTTACCGTGGTATCCGAGAAGCAGATCGTCAACCTGCGATCTTAAAACTGCTGAAAGAAGACTATCCAACCCCTGCAGAACTGGTGCGCTACCGACAGGAATATGAAATCACTCGCTATTTGAATTTAGAGGGAGTGATTAAGTCTTACGACTTACAAAAGTATCAAAACACCTTAATCATATTATTAGAAGATTTTGGTGGTGACTCTTTAGATAAACTATTAGGAAAAAGCTTACTAACTGTCGAGGAATTTCTCAAATTAAGTATAAGAATTAGTGAAATTTTGGAGAAAATTCATCAAAGCAATATTATTCACAAAGATATTAATCCATCGAATATTGTTTTTAATTTTAAAACAGGAGAATTAAAAATAATAGATTTTGGCTTGTCTACTATCTTAACACGTGATAGCGCTGATATTCAAAATACCAATGCTTTAGAAGGAACCTTAGCTTATATTTCTCCCGAACAAACAGGTAGAATGAATCGTGCAATTGATTACCGAAGCGATTTTTATTCCTTAGGTGCTACCTTTTATGAAATGCTAACCAATCAATTGCCTTTTCCAACTGAGGATGCAATGGAATTGGTACATTGCCATATTGCCAAACAACCAGTACCAGTCCATGTTGTAAATCCACAAGTTCCTGTTGTAGTCTCAAACATTATTATGAGGCTCATGGCAAAAACAGCAGAAGAAAGATACCAAAGTGCTTATGGTATTCAAGCTGATTTAGAAGTTTGCCTCCATCAATTACAACATCAACAGAATATAATTGATTTTGATTTATGCAGTCAGGATATTTCCGATAAATTTCAAATCTCCCAAAAATTATATGGGAGAGAAGAACAAATCAAGACTTTATTAACCGCTTTTGAGCGAGTTAGCCTGGGGCAAAAAGAATTTATGCTAGTTTCCGGTTACTCTGGGATTGGAAAATCAGCATTAGTACAAGAAATTTACAAACCAATAACTAAGTATAAAGGTTATTTTATTTCTGGAAAATTTGACCAACTTCATGGCAATATTCCTTATAGTTCTGTGGTTAATGCATTCACTCAATTAGTCAGAAAATTGCTTGCAGAAACTGAGACCCAATTACAACAGTGGCGAGATAAACTCCTTAGAAGTCTGGGGAGTAATGCACGGGTCATTGTTGATGTGATTCCGGAAATTGAACTCATTATTGGTGAACAACCTGCATTGCCAGAATTAGCTCCTACAGAAGCTCAAAACCGCTTTCATTTGGTTTTTCAAAATTTTTTAGGAGTGTTTTGTCAAAAAGAACATCCCTTGGTAATTTTTTTAGATGATTTACAGTGGGCAGATTTAGCTACTTTAAAATTAATCCAGTCAATGATGACAGATAAAGAGAATAAATATCTGTTTTTAATTGGAGCGTATCGGGACAATGAAGTCAGTACAACTCATCCTTTAATAAGGACTTTATCAGAAATACAAACCGCTGAAGTCTGTGTAAGTTCTGTCTTTTTGTCACCTTTAGATTTAAATCATATCAATCAATTAATTGCTGAAACGCTCAACATGGCTTGTGAGAAGACAAAGCCCTTAGCAGAATTAGTACTGGAAAAAACTCAAGGTAATCCTTTCTTTCTAAATGAGTTTCTCAAATCTCTATACACAGAAGGGCTGTTATATTTTAATTTTTCAGTACGGAAGTGGCAATGGGATATTCAGCAAATTCGAGCGAGAGATATTACTGGTAATGTCGTGGAACTGATGGCTAACAAAATTCAAAAACTACCAGAAAACACACAAAAAATTTTAAAATTAGCTGCTTGTATTGGCAACTATTTCGATTTAAATACTTTGTCAATAGCAGATAAAAATTTAACAAAAGAAACGGGGCAACATCTACGATCGGCGATAGAAGATGGTTTAGTTATACCCCTGAATTATGATTATAAATTTCTGCAAATAGACTGTAGCTTAGATAACTTAAGCATTGCTTGCAGATTTGTACACGATCGCGTCCAACAAGCTGCCTATTCTCTCATTTCAGATAATGATAAGCCATACATTCATCTACAAATCGGGCAAGTGCTACTTAATAATACACCATTAAAACAGCAAGAAGAGAAAATTTTTGATATTGTGAATCAATTGAATTTAGGTAGCAAGTTGTTAGATAATCAAGAACAACGAGATGAATTAGCAAAATTCAATTTAATAGCCGGTCAGAAAGCAAAAGCATCAGCTGCTTTTCAGGCTGCGTTTACTTATTTGACATATGGCTTAGAACTATTAGCACCAGATAGATGGCAAAAACAGTACAAAATGACATTAGATTTGTACGCAGAAGCCGCAGAAACTGCTTACTTAAGCGGTCATTTTGAGGAAATGGAAGAATTAAGTGCTACCGTGCTGCAATATGCTGAAGTTTTATTGGATAAAGTCAAAGCTTATGAAGTTAAAATCGCCGCTTACACAGCACAAGGGAAGCTAATAGAAGCGATCGATATTGGTATAACTATTCTCAACCTCCTAGGAATGCGCTTACCAAGAAAAGCTACTCAAGTTCATATTATGTTTTCTTTATTGGAAACAAAATTTGTTTTGCTGGGTAAACGAGTAGAGGATTTAATTGATTTGCCACCCATGACGGCTTCTGACAAGAAAGCTGCTATTTCTATTTTTTGCAAACTTTTTGCTACTGCTTATATTGCAGCCTCAAATTTATTAATAATTTTTATTTTAAAAGCAATTATTTTATTAGTAAAATATGGCAATGTTGAAATATCCGCTTATATATATGCTTGTTACGGTACCATTCTATGTGGAGCTTTAGGAGACATTGATACAGGGTATCGTTTTGGTGAATTATCTTTAAAATTGTTGGATTTATATAATGCCCGTCAGGTTAAATCGAGTGTATTCTTATCTGTTTATAGTTTTATTAAACCTTGGCGAGAACACGGTAAGCGTTCATTAGAACCTTTAAAGGAGGGCTATATTAGCGGGATAGAGAATGGAAATTTTGAATATGCTGCTTATTGCGCTAAAATGTACTCCAATTATTGCTGTTTTCTCGGTCAAGAATTAGCTGTCACTGAACGAGAAATTTACTACTATACTAATGCTATTAAAAAATACAAGCAAGAACGGAGCGTTGATAATATCAATATTCAACGACAAATGGCTTTAAATCTACTAGGTCAGTCTGAAAATCCCTGCTATTTAATCGGTGAAAGTTACAATGAATTAGAAAGTCTGGCTTTAGCTATTGAAGCAAGAGACTATAGCAAAGCCTTTGATGTCTTTAGCCATAAGTTAGTATTGAATTACTTGTTCGGAGAATACGAACAAGCTATAAACAGTGCCATGATGGCAGAAAAATATTTAGAGGGAGGATTGGGAGCACTAGCTGTTCCTACAATCTATTTTTATGATTCTTTAGCTCGATTGGCTGTTTATCCTTATAGGGATAAAAAACAAAAACATCTTTTGCATCAAAGGATCAAAGCCAATTATAAAAAATTGCAAAAATGGGCGAAATATGCGCCAATGAATATTTTACATAAGTTATCTTTACTAGAAGCAGAATGGCACAGAGTGCAAGGTCAAGACTGCAAGGCAATGAACTCTTACGAACAAGCTATTACCTTAGCTAGAAAAAATGAATATCTTAATGAAGAAGCACTTTGTTATGAATTAGCAGCTAAGTTTTACCTTACACAAGGCAAAGAAAAAATCGCTCAAGTTTATATGCAGGATGCTCGTTACTGCTATTTATGCTGGGGTGCATTGGCAAAAGTTCAAGATTTAGATAACCACTATTTAGATTTATTGAAAAAACCGTTTTGGGACAGGCGATCGCAAAGCTATGAACTGAGAGTATCTACACCACGAGCCATTTCAGAAAGAAATCATTCCTCCAGCCTGGATTTGGCTACAATTATGAAAGCATCTCAAACTCTTTCTGAAGAAATTGTTTTGGAGAAATTATTGGCTAAGTTGATGCAGACTGTCATCAAAAATGCCGGAGCGCAAAAAGGATTGTTAATTTTGGAAAATCAAGTTCATTGGCTAGTTCAAGTTGTAGAGAACTTAGATTGCACTCCAGTTGTCTTGCAGTCAATTGCACTAGAAAATTGCGGAATCATTCCTCTATCTATTATTAATTATGTCAATCGTACTAAAGAAAATATAGTTTTACACGACGCAACTTGTGAAGGTCAATTTACTTCAGATCCTTATATAAATAACTATAAACCGCAATCCGTTTTATGTGCTCCACTCATTCATCAAGGCAGACTGACGAGTATAGTTTATTTGGAAAATAATCTCACCCCTGGTGCTTTTACTTCCGAACGATTGGAAATTGTTAAATTGCTCTGTTCCCAAGCCGCTATTTCTATCGAAAATGCCCAACTCTATGCAGAAAAAGAGAAATACGCATATACCCTAGAACACAAAGTGGCAGAACGGACACGTGAATTGGAAAAAGCCAATCAAGAGTTGCAGCGCCTCGCTTTATTAGATGGTTTAACTCAAGTTGCTAACCGCCGCCGCTTTAATGAATGCTTATCTCAAGAATGGAATCGCCTGTCAAGGGAAAAACAACCTTTGTCTTTGATTTTGTGCGATGTAGATTACTTCAAACGTTATAACGATTTCTACGGACATCAAAAAGGCGATGAATGTTTGCAACAAGTGGCAAAAGCTATGACTTATGCTGTCAGGCGTCCCGCCGATCTCGTAGCGCGTTACGGTGGGGAAGAGTTTGCAGTCATTCTTCCCAACACCGATCTTGAGGGTGCTCTCAAAGTTGCTGAAGCGCTAAGGATAGAAATTCAAAATCTCAAAATACCTCACGCCCAGTCAGAAGTAAGCCCTTGCGTTAGTTTAAGCCTGGGAGTCACCTGCATGATTCCAGCACCGACATTTTCTCTAGAAGAATTGATAGCTAAAGCTGATGAAGCCCTTTATGCTGCTAAACAGCGAGGAAGAAATTGTGCTTGTGCGAAATAGCGCCTCCAAGAAACTGGATTTTTTAAGAGCTTGGGGGACTCAAGAACCCCAAGAAATTTTTTCTCCAAATCCATCACAAAATTTGCCCCTCCTATGGCAATCTGAGAAGCAGAGTCTTTTTAAATTTGATACCCTCGCTACAAAAATCACTTCTATTAACTTATGCAAACCTTGCCAATACTTACAGAGTCCAACACAGTTCCGAGTCAACCCACCTTTGATACCACGATAAAACGGCGCAAAACCCGCCCTGTAAAAGTTGGCAATGTCACCATTGGCGGTGGTCACCCAGTTGTCGTGCAGTCAATGATTAACGAAGATACTCTAGATATAGATGGTTCTGTGGCTGCGATTCGTCGCCTGCATGAAATTGGCTGTGAAATCGTGCGCGTAACTGTCCCGAGCATAGCTCACGCTAAAGCGCTGTCTGAGATTAAACAAAAGTTAATCAAAACATACCAAGATGTACCGATTGTTGCGGACGTACATCATAATGGGATGAAGATTGCCCTGGAAGTTGCCCAACATATAGAGAAGGTACGCATTAATCCAGGTTTGTATGTTTTTGAAAAACCAAACCCCAACAGAACCGAGTACACCCCTACGGAATTTGACGAAATCGGAGAAAAAATCCGTGAAACTCTAGCACCACTGGTAATTTCTCTCCGCGATCAAAACAAAGCCATGAGAATTGGGGTGAATCACGGTTCTTTGGCTGAGAGAATGTTGTTTACCTATGGCGATACTCCTGAAGGTATGGTGCAATCAGCCATAGAATTTATACGCATTTGTGAATCTTTAGATTTTCATAACATTGTTATTTCCATGAAAGCCTCACGCGTACCAGTCATGGTAGCCGCTTACCGTCTCATGGCAAAGCGGATGGATGAACTGGGTATGGATTACCCCCTTCATTTAGGTGTCACGGAAGCAGGAGATGGGGAATACGGACGCATTAAATCGACAGCTGGCATTGCGACACTTTTAGCTGATGGTATTGGCGATACAATTCGTGTATCCCTCACAGAAGCACCAGAAAAAGAAATTCCTGTCTGCTATAGTATTTTGCAAGCTCTGGGATTGCGGAAGACTATGGTGGAGTACGTCGCTTGTCCTTCTTGCGGGCGTACACTGTTTAATTTGGAAGAAGTGCTCCATCAAGTGCGGGAAGCAACCAAACATCTCACCGGGTTAGACATAGCAGTTATGGGCTGTATTGTCAATGGACCCGGAGAAATGGCTGATGCTGACTACGGTTATGTCGGTAAAACACCCGGTTATATTTCTCTCTATAGAGGGAGAGAAGAAATCAAGAAAGTTCCTGAAGATAAAGGAGTAGAAGAATTGATTAACTTAATAAAGGCTGATGGACGCTGGGTAGATCCTTAAAGTTTTCAACAATTTTTGTACTGGCGATCGCCTCGGTCGCCGGATTGCAAAGGATTTTTCTGAAATAAACAATTATGTTCACTCTGTACAGAGGAACCCTGTGTTAGATTGAGCATACTGAAATATACAAAATTTTCCGTCTGGCGCAGCTGTCATTATGGTGATTACAAGAAGTGGGCTTGTTTTGGGAGCTACGGCGGTGACATTAGCTACAATCGCAGTCACTAGCCTCGGCATTCACTCGCAGGGACAGGCTTTATTTAAAGAAAGTCCAAAAGAATTAGTAGATGAAGTTTGGCAAATTATTCAACGCCAATATGTAGACGGTACGTTCAATCAGGTAGATTGGCAAGCTGTTCGTAAGGAGTACTTAAACAAGTCATATACCAATAAGCAAGAAGCTTACAAGTCCATCCGGGAAATGCTCAAGAAGCTCGACGATCCATACACCCGGTTTATGGACCCAGAGGAATTCAAAAATATGCAGGTGGATACCTCTGGAGAACTGACAGGTATTGGTATCCAAATTGGTATGGATGAGAAAACCAAAAAACTGACTGTCATTGCTCCAATTGAAGATACACCAGCAGCTAAAGCAGGTATCTTAGCAAAAGACATTATTACCAAAATTAACGGCAAAAGTACAGAGGGCATGGATACCAATGAAGCCGTATCCTTGATCCGAGGCGAACCGGGAACAGCCGTCAATCTAACAGTTCTGCGGAATAACCAGCCAAAAGAGTTTAAAATTACACGGGCGAAAATTGAAATCCATCCTGTAGAAGCGAGTACTAAACAAACACCAGTGGGTAATGTTGGTTATATCCGTCTGAAGCAGTTCAGCGCCAACGCCGCTAAAGAAATGCAACAAGCAATCAGGACTTTAGAAAACAAACAAGTCGCTGGATATATTCTAGATTTGCGGAATAATCCTGGTGGTTTGCTCTTCTCAAGCGTAGAAATTGCTCGCATGTGGTTGAATAATGGCACAATCGTCTCTACTAAAGACCGCTATGCAGAAGTAGAACGAGAAACGGCTAACGGACGTGCTTTAACTAACAAACCATTGGTGATTTTGGTAGACAAAGGTTCAGCGAGTGCAAGTGAAATTCTTTCAGGCGCTTTGCAAGATAACAAGCGTGCTGTACTAGTTGGTAGTCAAACCTTTGGTAAAGGCTTGGTACAATCCGTTCGTCCTCTTGATGATGGCTCGGGAATTGCTGTCACGATCGCCAAGTATTTTACCCCCAGTGGAAAGGATATTAATAAGGCGGGGATTCATCCAGACGTAGTCGTGGATTTAAATGATAAACAGCGACAGGACTTGTGGCTTGGCGAACGTGAAAAAGTAGCAACTCTACAAGACCCTCAGTTTGCTAAAGCTGTGGAAGTGTTAGGTAAAGAAATTGCTCAGAAAGGGAATCCTCGAGCAGGAACGTGAGAATTATGAATTATGAATTATGAATTATGAAGTTTTCTCATTCATAATTCATAATTCATAATTTCTAGACTGGTTGACATTTCCCCGCTCGAATAAGTCCTACGCGACGAGCGATCGCTTCTCCTTGAGATTCAAACGGTCCCCATCGTTCGATAATTTCTAACTTGTTTTCTTCATTGGCTTGGCTACTGGGGAGTATTTCGCAATGACCCTCAGTACGCTTGACTATATACCAAGTCTGTGTATCTTGACTCATACTGGCTGGGAAAATTAGGTCAAATGAAAAATTATCCGGTCATTTTGTTCTTGCTTAAATTATCCCATCTTGTGGTTCTTTGCATCGTATCCGCAGATAAAACAAGGATGGGCAGTATACAAAGTACCACAAGAAGTCAATTTTGAGACATTTTTATTGGGAAGTCTTCTATTGCTGGTTGTGAGCTAACGGGAGCTTAATGATGAAAGTTGCTCCTTGTCCAATACCGGGACTCGAGACTTGTATTGTTCCATTGTGTAACTCTATTAAATGACGGGCGATCGCTAACCCCAACCCCAAACCATCTCTGTAACGAGCGCCTTTGGCTTGTTGGTAGCGCTCGAACACGTAAGGGAGAAAATCCTCACTAATACCGCAACCCGTATCGCTTATTGTAATATGAGCGAAACTATCAACCCGCTCCAATTGCATTTTTATTCTGCCTCCATTAGGAGTAAATTTAATAGCATTAGAAAGTAAATTGCCTAAAACTTGCTGTAAGCGCTTGGGATCGCCTGAAATAGTCTCAATGGAATTGTCAAGTATTGATTCCAAACATAAAGTTTTATCGTAAGCGAGGGGGTAAGCAGTTTCCAGGGCGGCTTGAATGACATCCACCAAATTGACTTCACTCACTTGAAGTTTCAATTGCCCTTGAATAATACGCGTGATATCCTGCAAATCTTCGAGCAATTTTTCTTGAAACTTAGCACTCTGCTCGATAGATTCCAACCCACGCGCAAACGCAGCTTCATCTAACTTCAGATTACGCAACAGATGAGTCCAACCCAAAATGCCATTTAAGGGAGTTCGTAAGTCGTGCGTTACCATTGCCACAAACTCATCTTTTGCACGGTTAGCGGCTTCAGCCTGCTCGAGAAGTGTCGCTTGTTGGATAGCAATTCCTACCTGAGTTGCCAATTGCTTTAGTAAATCAATTTCAAATTGATGCCACTGTCGGGGCGCTTCACAGTGATGGGCAATCAGCAACCCCCACAATTGCTCTTTTTGAAGCACGGGAACGACCAAGTTAGCCCTAACTTGAAACCGCGCTAGTAGCTCTACATGACACGGGTCAATTCCTGAGTTATAGATATCCGTTTTTGCAACCACCAGTCCCAGACGATAGGGTTCGACCCAGCTATCTCGAAAACAGGGATCGAAAATGTTAGTTGATACAATTGAAGGCCAGTTGGAACTGACAGATTCCATAACTACAGTACCACTACCGTCAGGTTCCAAACGAAAAAGAAGCACGCGATCGGTTTGAAGAAACTGGCGCACTTCATCGACAGTTGTCTTGAAAATTTCTTCAAGCTTGAGAGATTGGCGAATGTGTTGGGCAATCTTTGTGACGAGTTGTTCCCTTAACAACTGCTGTTTCAGCGCAACTTCTGCCCGTTTGTGTCTGGTAATATCAAGTGCTGTACCTAAAATCTGCTGCACCGAACCTTGAGAATTCCTTTTAAATACAGTTTCTTGACTGCAAAACCATCGCCATTCCCCGTTGGCATGGCGCATTCGATACTCAAATTCTACAATCTTGCCATCTTCAACTAAGTCAAAATCTTGAAAGTGTTTGGAGACTCGAAGCAAATCCTCAGGGTGCATCAACTCCTCAAGCACTCTGGCTCCCATGGCTTGAAGTTGTTGGGGCGTGTAACCAAGAACTTCAGTCGTTTGACGATTGATATAAATATTGTTCTGTTCCACAATATCTTGAATATATAAAATACCAGGAGTTGTATTCGTAATCTCTTGAAGCAACTTCTGGCTTTCCCGTAACCGGGTATATTCCATAGCATCATTTAAGGCAAACAGTAAATCCTTCGCAGTCATTTGCTCCTTTACCAAATAATTCCACACACCCCTGTTCATCGCTTGAATAACAATCGATGCATTTCCCCGTCCAGCAAGCACGATCGCTGGTGGAACGTTTCCTTGTGTCTGTTGTTTGAGTTGTGCTAAAAATTCCAGCCCGTTCATGTCAGGCAACATATAGTTGACTAAGATGGTATCGGGATTGAACTGCTGACACAACATCAATCCTCCTGTTCCTGATTCTTCTTCCAAAATCTTGTAGCCGCAATCACGGTCTTGTAGCAAATAACGACGATAAACCTCCCTATCTTCCGCACAATCATCAATAATCAAAACTGTTCTTTGTTCCATAATTGTAGTTTTTGTTACTTTCTTACCTAATTACGCAAATGGAACGCTGCTATAATTACTACCATAAAGTACTCTACAGATTTAAGCACCAGAAATTGTTTGTTTTCCAATCCTTTCCCCAAACTTTCTGAATGTTAAACTTTTACCAATAATTTTACTTTCTTCAACAAACTGGCAAATAACTTCAAAAGCTGACAAATTAGGAAAATTTTGCCATGAGCCAAACGAGAAGCTCCATGTTCGTCAGGTTCTTCTAGAATTGCCTCAAACTGTTGCCAGTTCATATTATGAAATAGCATTCTCTTTTCTGGCAGAACACTTAATTGTCGTAATTGAAGCGTTACCATTAATACACTGTAAAATTTAAGATTAAAGTTAGGATCGGCTAGTACAAGCTTATCTTAGCAGTTAAAAAAGGTTCTGCTATATACTGAAATAGGTTATAACAATAGTTATTCTTTATGAGAGTAACAGGGATCTTTCAAAAGCCGTATGTGGAGATGGAGAGAAAATGGCGACTAGATTAAAGAAAGCCCAGTATCTCTAGACTTGGTCGTTTATGCTCTTTTAAATGAAACCTCACCTGAAGGTTATAGTTCAAAGCTTTCCAGTTTTTACACCGAATTATCCGCGCCGAGGTAGCCCCTAAATTCTATTTATGGGGGCTAGGCGCGGGCGACTTTAGTCGCAGTCAAGTTTCTTTTTGGTTTTGAATATACATTTTGATACTGTCTAAAGTCGCACCTCCTACAGTGGATACAAAGTACGAATTAGTCCATAACGAGGGCAGTCGGCTTTTTAATTCTGGAAATTCCAAACGCAAATATCTAGATGTTGCCCCTTTAAATCTCTTCACTACTCGGTGTACTCCAAACTGAGGGTCAACATCTATCAATAAATGCACATGGTCGGGCATTATCTCCATTTCTAATATTTCAACTTTAATGTCAATAGCTATTTGAGCGAGTAATTCTTTAAGTCTGGATGCAACAGCATTAACCAGCACTTTCCGCCTGTACTTGGGGCAGAAAATCACATGATATTTGCACGAGTAAACAATATTATTGCTTGATTTAAATTTTTCAGTCATTTTCCGAAATAGTAGTTTACTATATTGTATCTATATGATAGAGTAAAGATAACTAATAAACAACGCTCGGGAGGTGATTTAATTTGGCAGTAAGAACATCTAGTTTCGTTACAGAAATACCATTGATAACGACATCTAAAGACTTGAGCGTTCTCGCAGCCAGATTAGAGGCAGGGCGACAGTTGTATAATGCTGTTTTATCTGAAGGTTTAGCCAGACTAGAATTAGTACGTAATTCTGAAATATATCAACAAGCTAAACTCATCCCAAAATCCAACAAAAAAGAACGTTCCACAGCGTTTCAAAAAGCTCGTGAAGCTTACAGGTTTAGCGATTACGATTTACAAGCTTTCGCTAATAAAACAGCCATTGCAAGTATTTGGATTAAATCGCACCTTGATGCTAATACTATTCAGAAGATAGCTACCAGAGCATTTAAGGCTGTAGAGCGAATGATGTACGGGTTAGCTAAAAAGGTTCGGTTTAAGCAGAAAGGACAGTTTGCTTCATTAGAAGGTAAAACCAATAAACAGGGTATTCGTTGGACTGGTAACGCTGTTGAATGGTCTACATTGAAGTTAAAAGCCATCATTACTAACGACCCTGTAATATTGCATGGTTTATCATCAAAGATTAAATATGTTCGCTTAGTGCGTCGCATTCTTAATCAAAAAAATTATTGGTTTGCTCAATTAGTTTGTGAGGGACTACCTTATCAAAAGCCTAAAAATATTATTAGTGATGGTACTATTGGTATTGACTTAGGCGTTTCAACTGTTGCAATTGTTGGGGACAAAAAAACTATCTGGACTTCTTTTGCAGACGAACTAGAATCAAAGCAAAAGAAGATTAGAAAGTTACAGCGCAAAATGGATAGGCAACGCCGCGCCAATAATCCTAATAATTTCAACAGTAACGGTACTGTCAAGAAAGGTTCAAAACGTTGGCATAAATCAAACAGATATAAAAAGAAGAATAACAAAAAACGTGAAACAGAACGTAAACAAGCAGCGCATCGTCAGTCTTTACATGGTAGGTTAGTCAACCAAACTTTAGCCATCGGTAAACATATCAAAATCGAGAAGGTATCCGTCAAGGCATGGCAGAAAAATTATGGTAAATCCATAGGGTTTAAATCCCCATCAAGCTTTCAATCAGAACTAGTACGCAAAGCTGAGAATGCTGGTGGAACAGTTCTAATGTTTTCGACAAGGTATACCGCACTTTCTCAAACTTGTTTGTGTGGTAACAAACAGAAAAAATCATTATCGCAACGTGTTCATCATTGCTCAGTCTGTGGGTTAACGATGCAACGTGATATTTTATCTGCTTACCTGAGTCGTCACGTTGACCCAAAAACAGAAACTTTGTCAATCCAATCAGCCAGAGATAGCTGGCTAGGGATGGAGAAATCCCTACTGGACGGTTGGCAAGATGGGTCAAATCAACGTGCGAGAACTGCGACTAGTTCAAAGTCACCTATTAGCAATAATGGGTCAGAGCGCGTGTTCAGTAACCTAATAGCTTGCGAGGAGTCGGAACCTTTGAGGGTAAACGAAACTCGCGTAGTGAGTTAGAACCCCCTGCATTTATGCATGGGGTATCTCAGGAACGCGGACTTAATAAAAAGTCCACGTAGGTGGACTTTGTTTGTATAGCCCCAGAATTCTATTCTGAGGGCATTTTGCCAAAACGAGATGCTCTCCTTCAAATTTATCAATAACGAAGTTTTTTATCGGAAGTGTCTTGACATAAATGCAATACTGTTCAATGAATTGGAGAAAATAATCTTTAGATTTATTAGATATATTAAAGACGCGCCATGGCGCGTCTCTATAAAAGCTGTTACCAGGCACTTTTGTCCTCTTCAAAGAGCGTTGCCTGTTTATTGACTAATCTTTGAAAAAAATAAGGAGACGCAGAAATTTTTCTATTCTATCTGCGTCCATTTGCATGAAGGGTGCGGTCAGATATTATTTACCATTTCCTCCATGACCATTACTATTTGTAAGAATGCGCTCGGCTAACTTATCAGGAACCTCCTGAAGATGGTCAAACTCCCAATGAAAAGAACCAACACCAAGAGTCAGCGATCGCAATTCCACAATAAAGTTTTGCATCTCAGCCTGCGGTAAGTATGCCACCACACTATCCCAACCGTGCCAATTGCTAATCCCCTCATAGCCCAAAATCTGACCCCGTCTACCAGTCACGAGTTGCAAGACTTTAGCAGTAAATTCATTAGGAGTCTTAACCTCCACACGAACAATAGGTTCTAAGAGAGTCGGTTCGCACTTAGGTATTCCTGTTTGCATAGCAAGACGAGCCGCTTGCTTAAACGCTTGTTCGGAACTATCAACAGTATGATAAGAACCATTTGTCAAAGTCACTGATACATCCACCATAGGGAAACCCAAAGGACCGTGTGATAAAAACTCACGTACCCCAATTTCCACGCCAGGGATATATTGTTTGGGAACAACACCACCAACAATGGTTTCCTTAAAGTTAAAACCTTCGCCCCGTGCTAGTGGTTGGATATCCAGATAAACATCCCCAAACTGTCCGTGACCGCCACTTTGGTGTTTGTAGCGACCGTGTACCGATGTAGCAGGTTTGCGGATTGTTTCTTTGTAAGGCACTTGCGGTAAGTGCGTGGTCATCGGTAAATTATACTTACGGCGCAACCGATCTAAGGCAACTTGCAAATGAATTTCGCCTTGACCCCAAAGAATAACTTCATGGGTATCGCCATGCTGTTCCCAAGCTAGAGAACAATCTTCTTCTAAAAGTTTAGTAATTGCACTGCTCAGCTTTACTTCATCATTGCGCTTTTCAGGAGTAATAGCGAGGGCATAAACTGGTTCGAGGAGATCGGCTCTAGGTAATGCTGTTACGGATTGCGATTCGCAAGAAATAGTATCGCCCGTCTTAATACCCTCCAAACGGCTGATAGCTATAATCTCACCTGCACTAGCTTCATTTACCTGCACCTGCTGTTGTCCCATAAGGCGATAAAGACCACCAGCACGAACGCCATTCAGTACGATTCCGTCAGTTAATTTACCCTGCCAAACCCGTGTTAAGGATATTTTACCGCCTTGGGGAGTGTAGTAAGTTTTGAGAACCTGCGCTATGGGAGACTGACTCGATTGACCCTTTAAGCGACGTTCTGCTGTAACTTCCGGTTCGGGGGCTTCCTTAACTAAAGCTTGTAAAAGCGGGCGCACGCCATAATCTTGTTCTGCAACGCCAAAGAAAACGGGAACGACTAAATCTGCTCCTAATTCCAGTTTTAGGTCTTTGAGTATTTCTTCTTGAGGCGGTTCGATGTCTTCTAAAAGTTCTTCTAGTAAATGGTCATCAAAATTGGCTAGGGCTTCGAGCATTTCTGCTCGTGCAATATGTTCTTCCTCTTTCAGTTCTTCCGGGAATGGAATGGGGTCTGCTGGAGCACCGGGATGGTATTTGTACGCTTCTTCACTTACTAAATCAATAAAGCCAATCAGTTCTTCCCCCTGCATGATGGGATATTGATGTGCTACTAGGGGACGACTGGAAACGGCTTTAAGAGAGTGTAGCGTGTCTAGAACGTTAATATTTGCCCGATCCATTTTGTTAACAAAGACGATATGGGGAATTTCCCAATCGTCAAGAAATTTAAACAGTGGTGCAAGAGTTAAGACTCGGTCTGTGATGGGTTCGCAAACAACAATTGCTGCATCTACTCCCATTAAAGCGTTGTAAGTTTCTTGAGCAAATTCTACACTTCCAGGACAGTCTACAAATGTGAAACGAATATCGCTATACTCAGTGCAAGCAGTGCTAACTTCCACACTCATTTGCCGATCGCGTGATTCAGCAGCACTATCTCCTACAGTGTTGCCATCCTTAACGCTGCCCTTGCGCGAAATTGCCCCTGTCACAAACAACAAACTTTCCAGCAACGTAGTTTTTCCACTTAAATATGGACCAACAATTGCCACATTCCGCGAACCCGATTTGACTTTTTCGTTCATAAATCCTCCCTAGCAGCTAATGGTTTCTAGCCGCGTTATTCTAAGTAATTAAGGGTTCAAAAGTCGTTTCTTCAAAAGATTATGCGGTCTTTAATTTGAGATTATCTCCTCTTTAAGAGGCTTGGATTAAAATCGTATTCTCTTGTAATCTTTTACAGAATAAAAGTTAAGTGTTACAAACAATAATGTATTAAATTAAACTTATATGAATCAAGCTGTTTGAAGACCAAAAATTGTAAAGTAAATGTAACAAAAGTGTTGAGAAAAAGAAACATTATGTGGGTATTATTCTATAGATATCGTCTTCCTGCGCTAGTAAGTTTTATGCTAGTCGTTGAAAGCCTTGTCTCCCCCTCTCCTTCCCGCTCCATCCCCCCATCCCCCCATCCCCCTCTCCCCCTACTCGCACAATACGTTGACAGTGGTGCTACAGAGTATTTAGACCAAGGATTGCAGGCGATAAAAGTGGGGAGAGTTGCAGATGCGATCGCATTATTTCGCAAAGCCACCGAACTCGATCCTAATTTAGCTCCAGCACACTACAACTTGGGGCTAGCACTGCGACAAGTAGGACAATTACAACCTGCAGCAGATTCATTTTACAAAGCCACACAAGCAGACCCCAAATTTGCTTTAGCTTACGCCAACTTAGGTGGATCGCTTTTAGAAGGATACAATCTGCAACAAGCAGGAGATTACTTGCGACGGGCTATAGAAATCGATCCCAAACTGGGGATAGCACACTACAACTTAGGATTGGTGTACGAGCAACAGAGAAATTGGGAAAAAGCCATACCATCCTTTAGAAAAGCAATGGAATATAGTCCCAATGCACCCGAACCAGCTTACCATTTAGGGCTGTGCTACTTACAACAAGGTAAAACAGATAAGGCAAAAGAAGTGTTTCGCAAAGCAGTTAAAATTAACCCCAAATATTCAGAAGCTCATTACAATCTTGGAACGATTTTATTTAGTCAAAGTAAGTTTAAAGATGCATTAGAAGCATTTAGAAAAGCAGCTGAAGGAAACTCAAACTATGCAAATGCTTATTATGGAGCGGGGTTAGCCTTTATACAATTAAGACAATACCCCGATGCAGTCAAAGTCTTGCAATATGCCAGAGATTTATACAAGTCTCAAGGAAATTCACAGTGGGCAAACCAAACATCACAATTGTTGCAACAAACACAAAATTTAAACAATCCGCAAAATTTTAATTATCAACCGCGCTAAGTGGAAAGAATAAAGTGTAAAGTATAAAGGATGAAGTAAAGTTCTCAAAGTAGAGATTTGGGAACAGCAACAATTATGGATCGCTACAAATGCTGTCTCATCAAAAGTGTAGATTTTAGATTTTGAGTTGGGAAAATCTTGTTCGGGCTTAACATCAACTAAAAATCAGTCTAATTTTCGTTTCCAATTTGTATCGTTCAAGAACAAAATCAGGGGCTTATATCCGTAAAGATGAAGAATGAAGGAGAAATTTTTCATCCTTTGTTTTTCATCCTTTATCCTTTCTCCAAGTAGTATGTCATGCTCATGAAAAAGCGCCTCAAGAGCCAGTTCTTATTCTCCAATCGCTGGATTGACCGACAGTGGATAGTTCGCAATATGGAAGCTTTCCAAGATCTAATTGTGATTGTCCTGTGTTTGGGTTTATTTGCCGTTATGCTCGTTCAGTTATGGGGAATAGCGATCGCCCTCACGCAGTCAATTGATTATAAACACGTAACAGCCAAAATACTGTTCATCTTGATTTTGGTTGAGTTGTTCCGATTGCTCATGGTTTATTTGCAAGAGCATAGTATTTCAGTTGGAGTTGCAGTAGAAGTTACAATCGTGTCTTTACTGCGAGAAGTTGTCGTTCATGGTGCATTGGAAATTTCTTGGATTCAAGCTGCAGCTATTTGTTGTTTATTGCTAATTTTAGGCGGACTTTTGGTAGTGTGCGCTAAAACACCGCATATGGATTGCATGAGTGCTAACACTAAGGTGTGTCCTATTAAACATTACGAGGATAAGCACCACGACGGTGAATTTCATTCACGACGGTATGAGGAAATTGCTAAAATTCAGTAACCAGTAGTTAGTGACCAGCCATTGGTCACTCTTCACTTGGTCACTCTTCACTAATAGGTATTCTTGTAGACAGATGAAGACCTTCCTTGAGGCAAGTAGAAGGGAAGAAGAAACCGAAAGGAGGGCAAATCTCATGGTTCAAACAGCAGGAAACAATAGTCAAACCCAGAGTCCCGTAAGCAACCTAGAATACGACTTTCTCACCGTTTTGCAAAACAAAGCCGAAGCCATCAAGGCTTATGATGCTTACATTAACGATGCAAAGCAAGCAGGTTCTCAGCCTTGTGTAGAACTATTCCAGAAGTTGCGTCAGGCTGATGTCGAGCACGCACAAGAAATCCGCCATCACCTTCAGCAAGTGATGCAGAACGGTAAGATGTAATACCAAATCCGCTTCTCTAACCCCTTTTAGCCCTAGCGATGTTCGTAATCGCGACTATACAAACGAAGTCCCTCCGGGTTCGCCAGTCGCCTACGGCGGGAAACCCGCCTGCAGCGCTGGACTCACCGCCTACGCGGACTAAATCATAAGAGGGGTTTAAAACGCGGATTTAGTATAAGCTATTGCGCTCTGAATTTACACAGTAGGGTGGGCGAGGACGCCTACCTCATCAAATAGAAAATGTTCTGAGTGTGTACTTGATTGATGGGTTATGCATCACAAATTTTGCCCATAAAAGCAACCCACTCGCAGCTTTTGCAATCTCGTTCCCAGGCTCCGCCTGGGAATGCATTTTTAGAGGCTTCGCCTCAATACTGCTCGGTTTAGCGTGGAAATACGAAAATAGGTAGGTTGGGGAGCCACTCACGTGCGGAGAGAAGTTGCGGCTTGGGGGTTTCCCCCAATAGCAAACTTCGGAGGGTTCCCCCCGTTGAGTGACGTGGCGTTTGAGGAACGAAACCCAACATTTACAGGCATTTGTTGAGTTTCTCGACGGCGATCCAAAGCCAGAAAAATTCTCAGCCCTTGTAGTATTGGGCTCCGCCTCATTGATATCTTTAGTAGAGATATCAAGTGTCACAGCAATTTTCTTTGAGCTTGTAGAAATAAATTTTACTTAAAGAGACGCAGAGGATGCAGAGGGAGAAGTGTTTCTAGAATTGCCATAAGTAGGTCAGTATTAAAAATTATCGTCATGACAAGGCAGATGGCAGAGGGCAGATGGCAGAAGGGAAGAGGTTTTTAGGCAACTTTACTTTTCGTTACATACTTCGGTTTTTTTGCGCCTTTCTACTTATCCTCAAATTAGTGATAGTATTTTTGTTCTATTTTGTTTTTTATAGTGTTATCAATTTGTACCTTATGCTTCAAACAATTCAAGCTAGAAACGTTACTCTGCACGATTTAACAACCAAGTTTAGACTTCAGCTAGTTAAAGACGAGCAATTGTTCCGGGAATGGCAAGATAATTTGCCAGAAATTACCGAACTAGAAAAGCAGCGACTTGATGGAGTTAGAGAGAGTTATTCCAATTTGCTTGAATACCCTCCCATGCTTGAAAATACAGTGAAAATGGTGGCGTTATCTCCTCTGTTAGAATTAGCAGGCTTTTATTTACCTCCCTTTCATATCAGGTCGGAAAAATCTATAGAAATTTCTGCTGAAGATGAAGGCGTCATTGTTAAAGGAGACATTGATGTATTAGTTCTATTTGAACAAATATGGGTAGCTGCAATTGAGTCCAAGCAGGCGCATTTCTCTCTAGATGCAGCCAGAGCACAGCTACTAGCTTATATGCTGGCTGAGTTGCAACCAGATAAACCAACGTTTGGATTAATTACAAATGGTGCTAATTTTCGATTTATTAAATTAGTAAAGGGAATAAACCCTCAATACGCTTTATCCAAACTTTTTGATATTTTTAATCCAGGAAATAATTTATATCAAGTTTTGAGCGTGTTGAAAAGTTTGGGACAATTTTACAGGAAGCAGTAACCAAGGTCATGAAAAGTGACATAAAGATAAAGCTATAGTTTTATCCACTCATTTCAGCTGAGTCCTTCAATGGCTCAATTTCTTGCTTTGCTAATACAGAAATTTCTCTGCTAATAATTTGGTTACATATATCCACACACTCATTACAAATACAAATAGTAACATCTCCTAGTGGTGGACCTGCAATGAGAAGATTAACCTGTTCTCTACTTTTCTTACAAAATGAACAGCAAAGTTCTGACTTGATTTGAGCACTGGTGTTATCGGTCATTATCTTAGACTCCTTAAATGAAATAGATTGGATTTGCCCTTGAAGAGGTAGCAATCGTTCTCTAAGTTGATGGCGAGCTTTGTGCAAACGCCCCTTAACTGCATTGACTGAAATATTTAAGCGCACTGCTACTTCTTGCAGGCTCAGTTGTTCGTGATAAAACAGCAAAGTTGCTTGACGATTACTGTGAGACAGAGTATCGATGGCTTCTAGTAACGCAATGCGGAGTTCTTTATGTTCCGCAACTTGTTCGGGAGCAGCTTTCTCATCAATCAAAAATGGTGCATCAGCTAAATCTCCCACCATTGCTTCTAGAGAAAACACGATTACCTTTCGACGGCGCAATTCGTTGCGGCAAATATTCAGCACAATGCCATACAGCCAACTTTTAAAACGCTTTGGCTGATGCAGTTTCTTCAAGGAAAGATAAGCTTGCAGCATGGCTTCTTGCACGAGATCGCTAGCCAAATCCTTATTGCCAAGCATTTGCTCCGCAATGCGTTGTGCCATCGGCTGATAACGCAACACAAGCCGACCAAATGCAGCTTTATCTCCCTGTCGTGCTAAAAAAATTAATTCTGGATCGCTTTGCTCTGACACGCCTGCTTGCTCAACAACTCTACTTAATAGTGGCAAAGTCAACAGCAAAGGTTACTTGTTACAACATTCCATATTGCCAGTAATTTTGTACTATTTAATTCTTTAATTGCCCACTTAACAATGTGTGACTCTACAGGATGCAGAATATGAGAATAATTTTATGTTATTTCCGAACACACCGAATTATCCGCGCCGAGGTAGCCCCTAAATTCTATTTATGGGGGCTAGGCGCGGGCGACTTTAGTCGCAGTCAAGTTTCTTTTTGGTTTTGAATATACATTTTGATACTGTCTAAAGTCGCACCTCCTACAGTGGATACAAAGTACGAATTAGTCCATAACGAGGGCAGTCGGCTTTTTAATTCTGGAAATTCCAAACGCAAATATCTAGATGTTGCCCCTTTAAATCTCTTCACTACTCGGTGTACTCCAAACTGAGGGTCAACATCTATCAATAAATGCACATGGTCGGGCATTATCTCCATTTCTAATATTTCAACTTTAATGTCAATAGCTATTTGAGCGAGTAATTCTTTAAGTCTGGATGCAACAGCATTAACCAGCACTTTCCGCCTGTACTTGGGGCAGAAAATCACATGATATTTGCACGAGTAAACAATATTATTGCTTGATTTAAATTTTTCAGTCATTTTCCGAAATAGTAGTTTACTATATTGTATCTATATGATAGAGTAAAGATAACTAATAAACAACGCTCGGGAGGTGATTTAATTTGGCAGTAAGAACATCTAGTTTCGTTACAGAAATACCATTGATAACGACATCTAAAGACTTGAGCGTTCTCGCAGCCAGATTAGAGGCAGGGCGACAGTTGTATAATGCTGTTTTATCTGAAGGTTTAGCCAGACTAGAATTAGTACGTAATTCTGAAATATATCAACAAGCTAAACTCATCCCAAAATCCAACAAAAAAGAACGTTCCACAGCGTTTCAAAAAGCTCGTGAAGCTTACAGGTTTAGCGATTACGATTTACAAGCTTTCGCTAATAAAACAGCCATTGCAAGTATTTGGATTAAATCGCACCTTGATGCTAATACTATTCAGAAGATAGCTACCAGAGCATTTAAGGCTGTAGAGCGAATGATGTACGGGTTAGCTAAAAAGGTTCGGTTTAAGCAGAAAGGACAGTTTGCTTCATTAGAAGGTAAAACCAATAAACAGGGTATTCGTTGGACTGGTAACGCTGTTGAATGGTCTACATTGAAGTTAAAAGCCATCATTACTAACGACCCTGTAATATTGCATGGTTTATCATCAAAGATTAAATATGTTCGCTTAGTGCGTCGCATTCTTAATCAAAAAAATTATTGGTTTGCTCAATTAGTTTGTGAGGGACTACCTTATCAAAAGCCTAAAAATATTATTAGTGATGGTACTATTGGTATTGACTTAGGCGTTTCAACTGTTGCAATTGTTGGGGACAAAAAAACTATCTGGACTTCTTTTGCAGACGAACTAGAATCAAAGCAAAAGAAGATTAGAAAGTTACAGCGCAAAATGGATAGGCAACGCCGCGCCAATAATCCTAATAATTTCAACAGTAACGGTACTGTCAAGAAAGGTTCAAAACGTTGGCATAAATCAAACAGATATAAAAAGAAGAATAACAAAAAACGTGAAACAGAACGTAAACAAGCAGCGCATCGTCAGTCTTTACATGGTAGGTTAGTCAACCAAACTTTAGCCATCGGTAAACATATCAAAATCGAGAAGGTATCCGTCAAGGCATGGCAGAAAAATTATGGTAAATCCATAGGGTTTAAATCCCCATCAAGCTTTCAATCAGAACTAGTACGCAAAGCTGAGAATGCTGGTGGAACAGTTCTAATGTTTTCGACAAGGTATACCGCACTTTCTCAAACTTGTTTGTGTGGTAACAAACAGAAAAAATCATTATCGCAACGTGTTCATCATTGCTCAGTCTGTGGGTTAACGATGCAACGTGATATTTTATCTGCTTACCTGAGTCGTCACGTTGACCCAAAAACAGAAACTTTGTCAATCCAATCAGCCAGAGATAGCTGGCTAGGGATGGAGAAATCCCTACTGGACGGTTGGCAAGATGGGTCAAATCAACGTGCGAGAACTGCGACTAGTTCAAAGTCACCTATTAGCAATAATGGGTCAGAGCGCGTGTTCAGTAACCTAATAGCTTGCGAGGAGTCGGAACCTTTGAGGGTAAACGAAACTCGCGTAGTGAGTTAGAACCTCCTGCATTTATGCATGGGGTATCTCAGACCTGCATTAAATACTGTGTCAGTGTATGAGCATCTACGCCTAACTCTGTTCGCTCTTGTGCTGCTAGAATCCCTGCTTGAGCATGCCACCAAGCCGCAGTTGCAGTAATATCCTCCACGGGAATATTTTTAGAAGAAGCTTGAGCTAGCAATCCACTCAGTAACCCGGTGAGTACATCTCTCCTCTTGCTAAAGCAGGGGTGCTTTCGGGATTGAGCCAAACTGTACCTTGGGGATTGGCGATCGCAGCCTTGGCAAAAATTCTTCATCATCCATAATTCAACCCTCGATTGATTGGGAGATTAAAATAGAAATGATAGCAAGCAACATCTTGCATTACCTTGATTACTTACATGATGTAGATTATTTAGCTGCAATTGTTAACTCGGTATCTGACACAGAACTATCCAATATCATCAATAAACTTTTGCAATCAGGGGATAATGAAATTGTTAGTTCGACTTGTCTCTTCATTCAAGATTTGCTGCTTTTTGGTTCTCGACATCCTAATTGTCAGAAGTTTGTAAAAGGTTATCCAGAGTCTTCAATTGTTAAAACTCTTGAACAGCTTCTTTTTTCTCCAAACCATTTTATTCGTCAGCGAGCAGTGTATACGTTAGGTAAGACTTGCAGCCATAGCAGTATCGCGGCGTTAAATCAAGCTTTCAGCGTATTTCGAGACATCGATCCAATCCTGTTACCTAGACTAATCGGTGAAATGGGTTGGCTCGGAACCGAAAATTTCTGGGCACTTCTTGACTCGATGATGAGTAGCCAAATTTACATGACTCGATGGGCCGTTATCGATGTGCTATCTGAATTTGTTGGTGATGATGCACGCGTACAGGATGAACTATTTCAATGCAAATTAAGGTATATTGAGCAATTACGACAAGATTCAAATATTCTCATTCAGTCAGAGGCGGAGTATGAGTATCAATTGTTAAAGTTTCGTAGCTCGACATACGATTTACCGAGAGCAGAGCGCAAAAAGAAACGGAAAGACTTAGAACGGCAGTATAAACCAGCATTTTTTTTTACTAGTATATCGAATGCGTTCACAAATCACTTGTGTGCCAAGGGGTTAACGCAATATTCTATAGCTGAACTTGAAGCATTTATTTTGGATATGACTCAAGCATTTTCAGTATCGTAAGGTTGTGTAGATCGAATTGGGTGTCTGCCTGGGGCAAACGTATTAAAATGAGTATTTATCGGAAGTTGATATGACCTCTAAAAGCAACACTTGTATTAAATACTGTGTCAGTGTGTGAGCATCTACACCTAACTCTGTTCGCTCTTGTGCTGCTAGAATTCCTGCTTGAGCATGCCACCAAGCCGCAGTTGCAGTAATATCTTCTACGGGAATATTTTTAGAAGAAGCTTGAGCTAGCAATCCACCGAGTAACCCGGTTAATACATCCCCACTCCCTCCTCTTGCTAAAGCAGGGGTACTTTCGGGATTGAGCCAAACTGTACCTTGGGGATTGGCGATCGCAGTTCTCGCTCCTTTTAACAACACGACTGCATGACTTTGCGCGGCTGCTTCTCTGACTGCCTTCACTCTATCTTGATTGGCATCGGAAAGATCGGGAAATAACCGCTTAAATTCACCAGCATGGGGAGTGAGTACTGTAGGTGCTTGCCGTTTTTGTAATGTAGGAATGGTTCCCATATCGGCTAAGATATTTAAGCCATCGGCATCCAGAACCAGAGGGACTGTGCTCTCCAACACTTGTTGTAAAATTGGGTTGGCATCTCGTGTTAAACCGGGACCGCAAGCAATAGCATTAAATTTACTGAGGTCAGTATTTTCTGGTAGCTGAAGTTGCGCTATCGCTCCCGACTCAGTTTCCGGACATCCAATAATCAGTGCTTCTGGTAACTGTGCCACCATTATAGACTTGAGAGATTCCGGTACCGCAATGGAAAGCATCCCCACACCACTTGCTCTTCCTCCTAACCCCGTGAGTAATGCTCCTCCAGAATAGCGACGCGAACCGCAAATCAGGAGTAAATGTCCTTCCTTGTACTTATGGGTAACTGGTGGACGGGGTAAAGGGAGAGTGGAAAGCGCGGTTGTTTTTACAATCCGTTTTATACCTAACGATTTGCCTAATATGGCGTGTATGTCAGCCAACGGAATATCAAAATCTATTAATTCTGCTTTGCCAACACAGTCTAAAGCTTGATCTTGCAATAAACCAAGTTTCCATAAACCCAAACACAGTGTATGGGTTGCACGTACCGCCGTTCCCAACACTTCCCCAGTATCTGTATGCAAGCCGGAAGGGAGATCGATCGCGATAACGGGTTTGTGCCATTCATTGAGCTGGTTGATAGCTGTAGCAATGGGATCGGAGATTGCTCTTTCCAAGCCAAATCCAAATAATCCATCAATAAATAGGTGACAATCTGCCAGTAGCTCAATTGATTCGTAGCAAATAATACCTATACTTTGAGCGTACTGCAAGTGTTGTGAAGTTAATTCTTTCCGTTTGGAGAAAGGACAATAAATGCCAACTTCATAACCGCGAAAATACAACTCGCGAGCAACAACTAGAGCATCACCGCCGTTATGACCGGGACCGACGAGAATTCCAATGCGGAATGAGGGGGAGTGGGGGAAATAGGTGGTATCTTCTGCCAATTTTGTTTGGATGCGATCGGCAATTAATCCCGCCACTTTTTCCATCAAAGCGGCTACAGGCATTCCCCCAGCAAAGATACGGTTTTCGATATCCCGCATTTGTTGTGCGGTAACGACTACCTGTGAAATGAGTTCTTGTCTGCCCATGAATTTTGGATTTTAGATTCTAGATTTTAGATTAATCCAAAATCCAAAATCCAAAATCCAAAATCCAAAATTGTTACTTGCCATAATAAACTCTGGTATTAGAAAAATCTCGAATTCGCTGACCTCGCAGATATTTGTTTAAATCTTCCGCTTCTGCACGTTGCTCAAACGGTCCAACTCTTACATGGGGTCCGCGTGGCTCATTTCTAGCTTCAACACATTCCCCATACTTAACTGTTCTTTTCACTTGTCTTTCCAACTCAGGTAGGTTAGAAGAAAGGGCAGGCACTACTACATAGTAAGATTTATCAACATAACCCCTACATCTACCTGGGTAGGGTCTATCTGGGTAAGGTCTGTCACCAACAGTCTGTCCGTTGGAAAGGTCGATAGCCACAACACCACTTAAACCATAGGATACTAGCCTGTTAGTTAGCCTTCGCATACGAGATTCGCCACACTCATACCCTGCTTGAATGGCATTCCCATAATAGAAAGCATCGCTGACGACTTGCCGAACTCGACTGAGCCCGTTCCTTCTATCCACCAATATACGATAGCACCCTCTATTATCTGGATACCTCCGATCTTGTTCCTGAGGTGCGTTGTATTCTTGATAGTTCCCAGGAGGTGGGGGAGGTAGTTCTTCAAACTGAGCTTTTGCAGAAGTCAATGGTAACAGCACTGCTACCCACCCTCCCAAAAGCAAAGACAGACAATGAATGCTGAAAAAGGTTATGCCCCTATTTGGTATTGGTTTTGACATACTTATTGGTAAGTAATCCAGAAAAAGTATAAAGTTATGAAGAATAAAGTATCAAAAATAAAGCGTTTTTAGGTACGCATACTGTCTTTTGCAAGCGAAAACAACTGAGACAGTAGAAATTTTAAGTGTTATATCCCTATTATCGGTAAAATACTTCACATTTTATCCTTTATCCTTCATACTTTATCCTTTCAACAGGTGGGCGAGAGAGCGTCAAATTTGGTACGCTGGAGTTACCGCTTTGCATATCGTGAGTCAGCTGTCAAAAGTTTGACACAAGGTGCAAAACTCTATCTATTTGGAAGCGGTCAATAGCGATCGCAATGTATAACGGAGATGAACAAAGTCGTAGTAGGTCTTTCAGGCGGAGTTGATAGTTCCACCGCCGCAGCCATTCTGCACGCTCGGGGCTATGAAGTGATTGGTCTGACCCTTTGGTTAATGAAAGGGAAAGGTCAATGTTGCTCTGAGGGTATGATAGACGCGGCTTATATTTGCGAACAGCTAGGCGTTCCCCATCACGTTGTTGATATTCGGGATGTCTTTCAAACAAATATTGTCGATTTCTTGGTAACCGGTTACAGCGCAGGTATTACGCCTTTACCTTGCTCGCAGTGCAATAAGACAGTGAAGTTTGGACCCATGTTGCAGTACGCTCGCGAAAATTTGGGATGCGATCGCATTGCCACAGGTCATTATGCTCGCATTCAGTACGATGAAGCAACGGGGCGTTACCAACTGTTGCGAGCGGTAGACCGCAACAAAGACCAGTCCTATTTTCTTTATGACTTGTCGCAAGATTTACTAGCAGGTTCCGTGTTTCCTCTGGGCGAAATGCTCAAAGCAGATACCCGTCGCGTTGCAGCAGACCACGGTTTGAAAACAGCAGATAAGCCAGAAAGTCAAGACCTGTGTTTGGTAGAAAGCAACGGTTCCATGCGAGCATTTCTTGACAAATACCTTGCACCCAAGAAAGGGGATATTGTAGATACCGCAGGGAAAGTTCTGGGACAACATGAAGGTATCCATCACTACACAATCGGACAGCGAAAAGGCTTGGGGATTGCAGCCCCCGAACCACTGTATGTCATCTCTCTAGACGCAGTGAATAACCGGGTTGTTGTAGGCGATCGCACAAAAGCGACTCAGCCAGAATGTACGGTAGCTCAAGTCAATTGGGTATCCATAGCCGAACCATCCAGCCCCATTCGAGCCGAAGCACAAGTTCGCTATCGGTCAACACCCGTACCAGTTACAGTGATTCCTTTAGAAAACTCTCGTGTCCGCATAGTTTTTGATGAACCCCAGTTCAGCATTACCCCCGGACAAGCCGCTGTTTGGTATGACGGAGAAAAGGTTTTGGGTGGTGGGATTATCGAACAGTTTAACTAGAGTGGTTAGTGGTTAGTAGGATCGCAATGCCTTGCGCCCCTATTAACCACTAACCAACCACCATGTCAAACTTAGTCAGTGGAGAAACAAATTGATTATTCTGTGTACCCATAACTGTGGAGGTGTAGGAAAAAGAGTTAAGTATGCCTTTGGAAAATGAAAAAATTCACCAAAAAATTCCAGCAAGTACTTCATTAGCGCAACAATCTTTACAAGAGAGTTTTCAAGACAATCAGCCAACAGATGTTTCAACAACGCAGGTCGAAAATGCCTATGTAGAGCGGGTCATTGCAGAGGCGGTTCAGCAGGAGCAAGAAATTGACAACCCAACACAATTTACTGTGAATCTCGGCGAATCTCAAGAGAAGATAGCTAAGGAAATTCGCCAAGCCTTAGGATTGAGTTTTGAAGTAACTTTAAACTCTGCTATCAAGTATGCTCTTTTTTATGCAAACAGTTTGGGAGTATCTATTAGCAATCTTGAAGAGTATCCTCGTAATCTAGCTGCACAGTCAATCAAAATGAAAGTGACGCCTGACACTTGGTATAAACTCAAGGCATTTAATGCAACAGACCAAATTTCAGAATGTATTGTAATAGGTCTTCAACTATTGTATAAGCAATTAATAAATATTAAAATTAATAATGAGCATTCATGACAGACCAGTGGGTAACGAGAAAACTAATAGAAGCAATTATTAGCCTCGATCCATCAACTAAGGGAGAACTAGGTCGGCGTGCAGCAGCTCATTTAGGACTAAAACCAGGCCCATCTGGTAAAGACGGCGGTATTGATGGGGTTGGATTTTATCAAGGATGCAAAATATATTTCCAATCTAAATTGGAAAGCCAATCTTTAGATGCAGATTATGCCGATAACTTATACGCAAAGCTTGTACGTCACTAAGCAGATGTAGGTATTGTTTTATCGGGAAGTGGTTATACAAAGGGATTTGAGCCAAGACTGAAAGAGTTTCAGCAAATCCACTCTAACGTTTATCAAATCAAGTGGTTTAAAATACACTTGTTGGACCTAAGCGATTACTTTGATGAAACTTCAGAGTTTAATAAAGCAGCACAAGACTTACCACTATTGCGCGACTTATACCAATTCTATGTGAAGTTGCACATTATTGCCCTCACATTAAAAATGTGGGGCTATACAAACAAAGCCTGCCTTCGCAGGCTAATTGTATGCATCTTCATAGAAAATTGGTATTAAGTATCGAAAAGTGGATTGATTGATATCGTATCAGTTCATCAATGTCGCCAAAAACTTATAATAAACATTCATGACAAATAAGTAGGTTCCGAGAAAACCTACAGAAGCAGCGTTCGGGTTGCGATCGCTCATGATTATATGACAAAACAGCGTCAGAAAAAACCTTGAAAAAATATGACAAAACATACCAATCAACCCCAAGAATTTGATGCTGTGTTGGGAGGACAAGCACCACCACCGACAAGTAGTGTGATTCTGGGTGGAATAGAAGGCTTACGAAGACGTTTCGCTACTTTGACTGGGGAACAAAAAACAAGTACTCTCGCTGATGCTCTTCAGTATGGAGAAGCTGGAATCGATTTGTTAGTGGAAGCATTAAACGATGAGGCTTTCACCGTTAGAGCAACTGCTTATAAGCTTTTACATGAGTTAACATCTATAAAAGCTAAACAAGCTGTTAACAATGGCATTCTTTTAAAGAAGGGAGATAAAGTTTACTGCGTTTATTCTTCAGCAATTTCTTATGGAGACGATTGGTTTTATATAGGAGATTATATTACCGATTCTAATCAGGAAGAGTTAGAAACCGATGCTTACTACGAAGATGAGAAGCCTAAGCTCATCTCACGTCATCTTTTTCAAGAAGATGCTGAATTGGAGGCAAAAATATTACATCAAAGAAGAATGTTGGAAGTTGATTTTTCTACATTATATGTGAATAATTATAATTTAAATTTCAATATTCAAAAATGGTGTGGACTAAATCAAGTATCTTTAGACAATTTTCCAGAATATGAAGAACCATGGGAATTGGAGAACCAAGTTTTAAAAATGGAGGTAAGTAAGAAATGTCACGTATAAAAAGTATAGGATTCCTATTTGATTTTTGAATAAGACTACGAGATAATACGGTCAAGCAATAAGTGTAAAAACAAACTATTAA